>JAJEAZ010000646.1 GCA_022824105.1 Alphaproteobacteria bacterium | reverse complement strand
GCACGCACCTCTCGCGCTTGCTCACGCCGGGGGCTTTTTCGGCCCCCAGCCGGTCGCTTTCTGCAGAAACGCCGAAAGGCGGCCCCGGAAGCCGCCTCTCTCTACTTTCATCATACACCATACCGCCAAATGTCAAGCCCGGTCGGGAACAAAAAATGAAAATATCCGATGATTTTCATGGAATGCGGGCGGAAACGCGGCCCGGCCCGCTAATCCCCCCGGCGTCCTGCCGGCCAGAGCATTCGGGCAAGCAGCGCTGCGCCGATTACCACTGCGAACAGGCGTCCGGTGTGGTGCGTCGCCACGAAGGCGACGTCGATATCGAGCGACAGCGCGATCAGGTTCATCTCGGCGAAGCCGCCGGGCGTATAGGCCAGGTGGACGGCCTTGAAATCGAAGCCCCCCAATGCCGCAACCGCCCCGGCGACCAGGAACGCCAGCGCCAGGAACGCCGCGTAATACATGGCAGCGGCCGCCACAGTGCGTCCGAGCTCGCGCGGCCGCACGCCGACGAAACGGGCGCCCGCGCCGCAACCGATGAACACCTGGGCCGCGGCCAGCAGTTCCGTCGGCGGGCGGGAGTCCGTCAGGCCGCCGATATGAGCGGCCGCGCTGACGAGCATCGGACCCACCATCTGCCAGGCCGGAATGCGCAACAGCTTGGCCGCCCCGCCGCCGACGATTGCGGACGCCGTCAGCACGACCCAGTCGTGGGCGCTCAGGTCCGCCAGCCGGGAGCCGCCCAGATCGGCCGGCGGCACATAGTCGGCGAGCAGCCGGTATGCCGGCGGCACGATGAACATCACCATGAGAATGCGGGTCGAGTGGGACAGCAGGATGGCGCGTTCGTCGGCCCCGAGCGCCGGCCCGAGCAGCGACATCTCGCCGAGCCCGCCGGGCGCCGCGCAGAAGAAGGCCGTGCGCCGGTCCAGCCGGCCGACCCGGTGGAAGAACCACGCGCCGGCCGCCGCGCCCAGCACGGTGAACGCCATCATGCCGGCAAAGACGCCGCCCCAGGTCGCCAGCCGGTCCAGCACGTCGGGCGCAAACGCGGCCCCCAGCATGACGCCCAGCACCACCATCCACACGCGGCGCACATCGTTCGGCATGTAGAGGCGCACGCCCGCAAGCGCCGCGACGGTGCAGGCGAACAGGCTGCCCATCATCCAGGGCAGCGGGCTCTGGATGAGCGAGAACAGGGTGCCCCCGCAGGTTCCGATTACGAGCGTCTTGAGGAGCAGGGGCCAGTTCTGCGCAAGATCGCGCAAGGCGCGCATCACGGTTGGAACTGCTCCTTCAGGATGCGCTCCTCCAGACCCCGGTCGGGGTCGAACAGCAGGTGCAGCGCCATGCCCTCATCCCGGTGGACAAGCACCTCCGCGGCGTCGCGCACTTCGGTGAAGTCCGCCACCGCGCTCACCGGCCGCTTGCGCGCTTCCAGCACCGTCAACCGCACCGACACCGTGTCGGGCAGGATGGCGCCGGGCCACCGCCGCGGGCGGAAGGCGCTGATCGGCGTGATGCAGAGCGACTGGCCCCGGAGCGGCAGGATGGGCCCGTGCGCGGACAGGTTGTAGGCCGTGCTGCCGGCGGGCGTGGCGACGATGATGCCGTCGCACATCAGCTCCTCCATCCGCTCGACGCCGTCGATCTCTATGCGCAGCTTCGCCGTCTGCCTGGTTTCGCGCAGCAGGGAGACCTCGTTGATGGCGCGCGCCCGGCGCACCTGCCCGGCAAGCGTGCGCGCTTCCATGAGCAGCGGGTGGAGGCTGACCGTCTCGGCGGCCCCGATCCGCTCGGGCAGGTCCTCGACGCGAAACCCGTTCATCAGGAAACCGACGCTGCCGCGGTTCATGCCGTAGATGGGCGGCGGGCGGTCTCCCAGGCTGTGCCGGGTTTCCAGCATGAAGCCGTCGCCGCCCAGCGCCACGACGATGTCGGCTTCCTCCGGAGCTATGCCGCCATAGGCGGCGACCAGGGCCTTGCGGGCTTCCTGCGCCGCAGGCGTCTCGGCGGCGACGAACGCCAGGCGCGGACCGGCCATCGACGGAACAACCGGCCGGATCAGCCGCCCGTCACGCTCATGTGGCGCGGCACCGAGACCGCGCCCCGCCGCCGGTCGATGACGAAATCGTGGCCCTTGGGCTTGCGCGAGATCGCCTCGCGCACGGCCTCTTCCACCGCGGCGTCTCCCCCATCGGCCCTGAGCGGCGCGCGGAGGTCGGCGGCGTCCTCCTGACCGAGGCACATATAGAGCGTGCCGGTGCAGGTCAGCCGCACGCGGTTGCAGCTTTCGCAGAAATTATGCGAGAGCGGCGTGATGAAGCCGATTCGCCGGCCGGTCTCGCGGACCGTGGCATACCGTGCGGGACCGCCCGTGCTGTAATCGGTTTCGTCGAGCGTCCAGTTGCGTTCGATCTTCGCGCGCACCATCGAAAGCGGCATGTACTGGTCCAGGCGGTCCTCGCCGATATCGCCCATCGGCATGACCTCGATGATGACGAGGTCGAAGCCGCGCTCGCCGCACCAGGCGATCATGGCGTCGAATTCGTCGTCGTTCACGCCGCGCAGCGCGACCATGTTGATCTTGACCGCGAGCCCCGCGGCCTGCGCCGCATCGAGCCCCGCCATGACCTGCTCGAACCGGCCCCAGCGGGTGATGTCCTTGAATTTCACCGGGTCGAGCGTATCGAGCGAGACGTTCACCCGGCGCATGCCGGCTTCGTAGAGGCCCTCCGAGAAGCGCCCGAGCTGGCTGCCGTTGGTGGTGAGCGTGAGTTCCTCGAGCCCGCCTCCGTCGAGATGGCGGCCGAGCGAATGGATGAGTTGCATGACGTTGCGCCGCATCAGCGGCTCGCCGCCGGTGAGGCGCAGCTTGGCCACGCCCATGCGGACGAAGATGCTGCACAGCCGGTCGAGTTCCTCCAGCGTCAGCAGGTCGCGCTTCGGCAGGAACGTCATGTGTTCCGACATGCAATAGACGCAGCGGAAGTCGCACCGGTCCGTCACCGAGACGCGCAGATAGGTGATCGCGCGCCCGAACGGGTCGATAATCGGCGCCGCGCCGCCCCAGGGGCCGCCGTCCATCGTTGAAAGCCCTCCTCCACCCAGCACGGGGCAATATAGTCGGCCGGCCCTGCCCCCGCCAGTCCCGCCCCGATGGACGGGCGCTCGCGGAAACGACGCCGCTAAATGGCGCTTTCGAGAATTTCGAATATGTCCCCGACGCCGCGCACGGGCCGCGGATTGGCGTGGACGAAGGGCTCGCGCATCGCCTGCTCCGCGATCTCCGCAAAGCGGTCCCGCCCGACCCCGACATCGCCGAGGCGCGAAGGCAGGCCAAGCAGCGAAACAAGTTCGGCCACGAGATCGGCGGCGGGACGGTCCGGCTGCCCCATCGCTTCGGAGACAACCCGCTGGCGCTCCGCTCCTGTCTTGCGGTTCCAGCGCAGCACCGGAGGCAGCATCACGCAGGAGGTGTAGCCGTGCGGCACGCCGCAGGCGCCGCCAAGCACATGGCCGATGCCGTGGCTCGCCCCGACCCGCACCCCCGCCGTCACGCCGGCCATCGACATCCAGGCGCCGAGCTGGCTTTCGAGCCTGGCATCGACATCGCCGGGCGCGGCCTTCGACGCGGCCAGCGACCGCGCCAGCAGCTTCAGGGCCTGAAGGTTCATGGCGTCGGTGTAAGCGTTGGCGCCGGGCGCGCAGAGGCCTTCGACCGCGTGATCGACGGCCCGGATGCCGGTGGAGAACCACAGCCATTCCGGCGTGTGGAGCGCCGCCCAGGGGTCCAGCACCACCGAGGTCGGGATCATGTCCGGATGTTCGTAGCCCTGCTTCTCCGGGATGCGCGTGTCCGTGCTGCCCTGGTAATGGTAGTACTCGCCGCCCGAAAGCGTCGTCGGCACGGCGACCTGGCCGATGTCGGGCCCCCGGAACTCCGGCTTCGTCCTTGTGCCGTCGGGTGCCGTGACCGTGCGGAACGGCTCCATGTCGTCCACGGTTTCGAGGCCGTGCGCCAACGCGAGGCGCGCCATCTTGCCGACGCCGGAGGCCGAACTGCCGCCGACGGTCACGACCAGGTCCGCCTTCGCGGCGCGGGCCTCGCGCGCCGCGGCGATCACCGTGTCGCGGTGGACATGGGCCGGAATGCCCTCGAACAGCCCCGCCACGCGGTTGCCCAGCCCCCTGCCGATCCCGGAGACGACATCGCTCTCGCGGTTCAAGGTCCGGCTCACGATCAGGAAGACGCGCTCGGCCCCCAGCCGCCGGGCTTCTTCGGCCACGACTTCCGCAGCGGGCCGCCCCCACACGACCCTCTGCATCCGCGAGAATACGACCTGGCCTGCCTTCGCCATGTTTCAGCCCCTCCCAAACGCAATGCGCCAGCCCCTGAGCCGCAACGGTTCGGCTATGCGCGAATCGGACAGATCGTAGTCCAGCCGGTCGAGTTTGCGGACATAGGCTCGCGTCAGGGCCGCAAGCGCGCGGCCGTAGGAGTCCTCCGCGGTCCCCAGCAGCGCCAAGGCCTCCCGGCAGATCGCGCGCGGCCCGGTTTCCTCCGGCAACGCCCGGCCGAAGTAGGCCGCGGCCCGGAGCCAGCCGACGAGCGCCCAGGCGGTGCCGGTATCCTCGCTGCCGGCTTTGCCGCCGACGACCTGTCCCGCCAGCGCCGCCAGGGTTCCGCCCGTGCCCCGGGCATAGGCGGGCAGGTCCGCCGGGGGCGACTCGTCCAGGTCCATTTCGCGCGCATCGAGCAGGCGCCGGAAATATTCGCGCGGCAGGCCGTGTTCGCGGATGGCGGCGGCCAGCGGCTGCAGCACCGCGTGGCAGCGTTCCCGTCCGGCGGCGGCCTCTTCGAGCGCGTCGCGCCACCATTGCAGCCGCATGGCGCCGAGCGCGGGCTCGCCCACGGTTTCCCGCAGGTGCGACACTTCCAGGTTGAAGGCGTGCAGCGCATAGAGCGCCGGCCTGGCGCCCGCCGGCTGGAAGGCGATGACGGCCGCCCGGTCCGCATCGAAACGGCAAACCCGGTCCCGGCAATAGAGGGCGTCGTCGTTCGAGTCGGCCATGGCGCATTCTATTCCGGGCGGGGCCTGCCGGAACCTCGCGATGCGGCGGGCGCAAACGCTGCTTGCTTTCACACGGCGGCTCGCTGATATAATCGCGCGAAAACCCGGCGGGAGGAGACGTCGATGAAGAACCCTCTGGAATCGCTTCATATGACAGTCGGACTGGGGGTCGTGCTGACCGTCGTCCTGATTATCGTCGCCCAGGCGATCGGCAGCTAGGCGCGGAAAGGAGGACGACACGTCATGGAAAATGAATTCCTTCTCCATCTCGTTCGATGGTTCCATGTGCTGAGCGGCGTGATGTGGATCGGCCTGC
>JAJEAZ010000099.1 GCA_022824105.1 Alphaproteobacteria bacterium | reverse complement strand
GGTAGCGTGCCCGGCTGAGCCGCCCGGTGTCCCGGCGGTCCAGCAGCTCGTCGAACTCGTCGACGACGCCGTCGTAACCCGGCGGCCAGGTGAAGACCGCGACGTCTTCGTGCATTTCCAGTCCGATGGTCATATCCCGCTTCCCGTGGATGCCGGATACCCGGCCGCGCCATGCCTGACTTGCACGACGGGCATCTCTCGCCCGGACGCATCGGTTTCGGCGAAGTTGGCGGCCGGAATTGCGTGGTGCCGCGAGAGGCGGTTCGCCATCCCGGTGCTTCGGAGAACCGCCCCTTCGGTCCGGCAGATCATGGCGTCGCCCGGCTGCCTTCGTCTCGACTATCTCCTCATCCCCGTGGTCCTTTTCTGCCGCGTTCACGGGGCGGCTGGGGTACTCGTTTCCGCCGGCCCGAAAGGCGCGTGTATATCCCCACCCGTGGGGCGCCGCCGGCTTCCGGCTTGTGCCCTTGAACGGAACGCATGTCCAACGCGTTGTTCGCCGGCGCAGGACAGTTCAACCAGGGTCCGTTCCTCCAAGAGCCAAGAGGCTAAATCAGGTTTCCGACCAGGGAGAGCGTCCGTTTAACGCAGCCGGCGAGTTCGGTCTCATCGATCACTTCGGTTGCCGCACCCGGATTCTCGGCGTGGTGGTAGCGTCTGGTGTACACATTCAGGTCATCAAGGTCATCCGCAATAGCGGAAAGCGGATGCGCATTTCCGACATCCCTGATCTTGCCGATCATGGCACCAAGCATGTCTTCGTCCGTGAATTGGCTCGGGTATAGATTCCTACAGTAGCCTTCCAGCACCGGACGGATCTTCTGCACGACATCACGCGCATTGCCATCGCCATCGCTGTAGTACCGCTGAAGAACTTCCACGTCCGCGCGGTAACGGGCCTTGACCGCTTCCTCGATATCCCACTGGGCAATTGTCGTGTTCTTCTCACCGACGCGGGCAAGCTGAAGTGTCTTGCGGTCGGCCGGGGGAAGCAGGTCCCACACCAATTTCAGGAAATGTTGATCGTGGGACAGCAACAGCATCTGCGCGCAGGCATCGCCGCAGCGCTTGATTTCCATGGCGGTCTGTGTCCGCCGGAACATGTCCTGGCTGGTGAACGGATCGTCCAGGACAACGCTCTTTTGCCCGCGGTCCGGATCCTGCTCAAGCTGGGCAAAGAATAAAGCCAAGGCCAGCGTGCTCCGGTCGCCCGAGCTGAGCGTGTTCTTGAAGCTTGGCTCGGATATCGGTGTGTCAGCCCTGCCAAGCGCCACAGACGTTTCATTTATTATGATCCGGTAGCTCGAACTTGGTGTCCTGCCCCTGTAATCGTGCGTCGGCGTTGAGATCCGGAAACCCGCATTGAACCGGTCGAGATAGCGGTTGATGCTGTGTCCGTACTGCCCGATGACGCTCTCGGTGTGCTCATCCAGTTGGGCCTTGGCCTCGGCTTTCCGCCTTTCAAGGCCATCCTTTTCGTCCATCAGGGCCTGGTAAGTCCGGCAGGCGGTATCGACCGGTTCGGTGCGGCGCGTCTTCTGCGCCCTTAACCGGGCGAGTTCTGCTTCCACAGCCGCCACATCCGCCGCACCCGTCTGTTCCTTCTTCGCGTCGATCAGTATGTTGATCGCGGCCACGGATTCATTGTACGTGGCGACAGCTTCGGCGAATGCGGCAAGGGCTGCGGCAGCCTGCCTAAAGTCCTCATCCGGGGCGATCCTTTCCAGAGGCGCGCTTTCCTTGCGCTTGAGCAAGGAAAGCGTTGCAGCCCGCTGGCTGCCCAGTATGGCGGAGACATCGGTCCCGGGAGCAAGCTTCGGCGGCTCAAAGGTGCAGTAGTCCTTCCAGAAGGCGGCTGCGTGGCCATTTTGCTCGACGGTACGTTCGATGGCGGCTATGGCGCGTTCGCCGAACAGCTCTTCCACCTCGCCGGCAATGGCGGCGATCTCGTCCTTGAGGCCGTGATAGGCCTCGCTGAAATAGGCTTTGTACGCATCGATCAGGGCGATTCCCTCAAGCGACTGGCCGCAGAAGGGGCAGTTGTCTTCGGCCAGATAGGTCAGCCCCTCGCCTAACCACGGCTCGCCAGCCTCGATCATGTTGTGCGCGCGGATATGAACAGCTACCCGCTGCTCGGCGTCCCTGGCGATGCCTTCAATCGTCTTGAAGAGCGCCGCTGAAAGATCTCCGGGAAGCTCCGGTAACGACGCTGTGCTCAGGCCCTCGCGCTGCTCGATCTGGTCCGCCTTTTTCGCGGCCTCTAACTCGCTCTGCCTGGCCGCGATCTTGGCGTCGACATGTTCATCTTCGGCAAGGGCGACAAGGTCGTCGGCGCTCATGCCCTCGGGCGCGTGCCGCCGGACAGCAGCGCGCGCCGTGCCTATGGCGCCGGTCTTATCACGCAGAGCGGCATCTAGAGCTTCGACCCGGCGCGCAAGGGTCACGCCCTGGCTGCCAATTATGAGGCGGTACAGATTGCGCCGCTGCTCGGTATCGATGGCATCTCCGCCATGCACGTTCTCGGAAATGTAGGTGCCGTCAAATACGGCAAGCTCGGGCATGACCGAATCCCATGCGCCATCGGTGAATTTAACCGGGCCGCCCGCCGTCAGGACTTGTACCTCAGGCTCATCAGGATAACCGAGGGTCTTACGGCCCTGGATGTGGGTGGGGTCGCCGGATTGCAGGGACCGCAGGATCGCGCAGAGCGTTGTCTTACCGCGCCCGTTCTCGGCGAACACAAGGTTCCGGGCCTTAAGGCTGACATCGCCGGACGCCGAGCAGTTCTGAAAGCGCCCGATATTCTTGATCGAAATGATCTTGTTCAGATTCATTAGCCCCCTTGACCTCACTTATTGCTGGGACACTGGTCGACTTCGTGGACCTTGCCGGCGTCCGGGCCTATGCAGATTGCGCGTGTAGTCGCATGCGGGGTAGTTCGAGCAGCCGAGAAAGCGGCCGAATTTCCCCATCTTCATGTCCAGCCAGCCGCCGCAAGAGGGACATCCCTCGATCGACCCGCCGCAGTCGCGGCAGCGGAAGCCGTCACCGTCCTTGACCGGCAGGCCGGTTCCGCATTTCGGGCACGGGCGCCCCCTGTGCTCGCAATACGGCCAGTTGGAGCAGCCGTAAAAGAGGCTCCCGTCCCGGGCATTTTCCCGTCGTTCCACCCGCCCTTCCTTGCACTCCGGACAGGGCACGTCGCCTTCCGGCGGGCGGCCGAACACGGTGACATCGTATTCGCCGCCGATCAGCTCCGTGACGAACGCGGACGGCGGGCCGCCCTCGGCCAGCAGGTACGCCTGCCGGCGGGCACGGGTCAGCGCGACATAGAGCAGACGCCGCTCCTCGGCATTGGGATGCGCTTCGGGCGCCGCCATCACCAGATCGAGCAGCGGGTCGTCGGCCATCTCGACCGGAAACCCGAACTTGCCCGCGCACAGCCCGAGCACCACGGCATAGTCGGCCTCCAGCCCCTTGGAGCGATGCACCGTCATCCAGGTGAAGCGCAGGCCCGCATACTGCTTCGCCAGGCTGCGGAGGTTCACGGGCTGCAAATGCCGGTAGCGGCCCAGCAGCAGCACGTCCGACGTTCCTTCATGCCGGGCGGCGTCCTCGGCGATCCGGTCCAGCGCCTCCTTCAGCAGCGAGAGCTCGCCCTCGCCTGGAAGGCCGACATGCACCGCCGGGCCGTCCACCTTCCGCGTCGCGCGGACGGTTTTGTGGATCTGCGCGGGGTTGCGCAGCACGAATTCGGTCGCGACCGCGGCGATGCGGTCCGAACAGCGGAAGGTGGTTTCCAAGTCGAGGCGTTCGAACGCGCCGAACTGCTCCCCGAACTCCCGCATGACGGCGATGTCCGACCCGCCGAACCGGTAGATCGCCTGCCAGTCGTCCCCGACCGCGAACAGCTGCGCCCCCGGAGCGCTGTCGAGCAGTGCCTTCAACAGCTTTGCCCGGGCCGGCGAGATGTCCTGGAACTCGTCGACCAGGATGTAGCCGAACGGGCTCCGGTAACGCCCGGCCTCCACATGCTCCGTCGCCCGGTTGATCATGTCGTGGAAGTCGATCTCTCCGGCGCGCGCCAGCGTCTCCTCGTAGCGCTCGAAGATCGGTCCAAACACCGTCACGAACACCGCCGCCCGCCCCTCGTCGTCGAGGGAACGCACCCGTCGGGCGATCTCCTCCAGGGACAGCCGGCTGCCCTTGAAGTGCTGCAGGAAGGTCGCCAGCACGCGGATGAACGGGTCGATGCGTCCCTGGTCGCCAAGGCGCGCGTCCTGGACATCGCCCGCACGGTGTTCGGCCTGAACTGGGCGTCGGCGCGGTCCAAGTACAGGAAGCCCGCGCTCGCCGAAGCGATGGAGGCGGCCTTCGCCGCCGGCGACCCGCCGGTCGGGGTAAGCGCCGCGATGCACGCCAAGGCACTCGCCTGGGTCCCGCCCGGCTTCACCGCGTTCGACACCGGCCGCACGGTCGGCGACGCCGGGGAACCGGCGACGGAAACCGCCGCGACCCTGGAGCCCGCGGAACCGGCCGCCGAGCCCGGCACCGATGCGGCCGACGCGGCGGCGGTCGGCAACGGCCATGCGACGGAGGCCGCTCCCGAACCGGAAGCATCGGACGGCGCGGCAGCGAATGCCGGCAACGGCGCCGCCGACACGGTCAACCCCGGTCCGGACGCCGATGCCGGCGATACTGGGGATGCCCATCCCGACCCGGCCGTCGCGGGCGGGCCGGACGGCATCGCGGCGACCGGACAGGTCAACGGGCACGCTGCGCCGCCGGACCCGATGGAGATCCCCGAGTTCCTCCGCCGCGTCCAGTAGGCGACCGCAGGCCCCGCCAGAACGCCCCGCCAGCGCGCTTCCCCCGGCTCAAGGGTCGGGGCAGGCGCCGGCAGGGCGTTTCCAATTCCGCAATAGCATGGAGGTCCGTCCATGACCCGGACGATCCGCGCCCGCATCCACGAAACCGCCGTGAAGCGGGTCACCCGCATCTACGCCGCAACCCTCGCCGACATCTTCGCCGAGACCCTGCAGAACAGCCGCCGCGCCGACGCCGCGCGGGTGCGCATCTCGGTTTCTGCTCCCACCGCCCGCCCGGACGAAACCGCTCCCGAAGTCGGCGAGACGCCGCTCACCGTCACGATTTCCGACGACGGCGCGGGGATCGCCGATCCCGCCGTGCTGCTGAGCTTCGGCGAGAACGGCTGGGACCAGGATCTGGTTCAGCGCGAGGACGCCGCCGGCTTCGGTTTCGCCAGCCTGGCGCGGCGCAACTGCACAGTGTCGTCGAGGCTGCGTTCGCCGGACGGGGAGATAACGCCCGGCTGGCGCGTCGCGCTGGAACCGGCGCATTTTCTCGGAGAGGCCGAGGCCGAGGTGCATGCCCACGACGAGGCGCCGTATCCCTGGGGGACGGCGATTTCGTTCGAGGCCACCGAATCTATCGCGTCCATCCGCAACGCGGCCGAGAACGCCGCCGACCATTACCCGCTGCCGGTCGTGTACGAGGACCGCTCGGAGGGTGGATATGTCGCCGGGGAGGAACTGCCGCGCCGCGCCTTCCTCGACGGCGCCGTCCATGCGGAGCCCTGGCGCGGTCTCGTCTTCGGCGTCTTCAAGGACCGCCGCAGCGGCTACAACGACCCCGACCTCAACTTCTTCGGGCTGACCCTGGCGCTCCGCCTGCCCACGGTCGAGACCGTTCACGGCGCGACCTGGAGCGTATTGGCGGACGTGGACGACTGCCCGGACCTCGAACTGGTCCTGCCGGCCCGCAAGGAAGCCGTCGAGAACGCCTTTCTCGAGGACATGCGCGCGGCCGCCCGGCTGGCGGTCTACCGCGCCATGGCGGCCGATCCCTCACCTCCAGGGCGGTCGACGCCCTGGAGCCCCGCATCCGGGCGATCGCGGCCGCGCTCCTGGACGACATCGACGAACCCGCCGGCTTCGACCTCCTCGCGGCCGTCGCCCAACCCCTGCCGATCATCGTGGTCGCCGAGATGCTGGGCGTCCCGGCCGGGGACCGGGACCGCTTCAAGCTCTGGTCGGTCCAGCGCGCCCGCCTGCTGGAGCCGACGGTGAGCCGCCGCGAGCGCGCGGTCGCCCAGGAGGCGTCACGGGAGTTCGACGCGTATTTCCGGGCGATCATCGCGGAACGACGGAGCACCCCCCGCGACGACATCCTGAGCGCGCTGGCCCACGCCGAGGACGGAGGCGAACGGCTGAGCGAACGCGAGATGCTGAACATCCTGCGCCTGCTGCTGGTCGCCGGCAACGAAACCACCACCAACCTGATCGGCAACGGCATGCTCGCGCTGCTCGACAACCCGGACCAGCTCGCCCGGCTGCGGGACGACCCGGGCCTCATGCCGGCGGCCGTCGAGGAGCTGCTGCGCTACGATTCCCCGGTGCAGACGACGTTCCGGCGCGTCCGCGCCGACTGCGCGGTGAACGGGTTCGAGCTCCGCGCGCGCGACAACATCGCCGTCCTGGTCGGCGGCGCCAACCGGGACCCGGACGTCTTCGAGGAGCCCGACCGCCTCGATGTCGGCCGCGCGAGCTGTCCCCATCTCTCGCTCGGGCGCGGCATCCACCACTGCCTCGGCGCGCCGCTCGCGCGCCTGGAGGGAAGGATCGCGTTCGAGATGCTGCTGGAGCGATTCGCGCGGATCGACCTGCTCGGCTCGCGCCCGAAATACCGCAACGGCATCGTGCTGCGCGGCCTCCGCTCGCTGCCGCTCAGCTGCGTGCGAGCGTGACCAGCCGCCATGGCGGACCCCTGCCGGAAACACTGCCACCGGGCGAGCCGCCCTGTGCTCGGGTTCCCACCTTCAGGTCATGGACCTAACGAGGATCGAGCTCGCGTCCGCCTCGGGCCGGCGGCGCGGCCGCTCCCACGTCCTCCGCACTTCATGCCCAGGACGGCGCATGCGGCGCCTCCCGTTCGAATCAAAATGTTTGCCAATAGTTTGCCAGCTTGCCAAATCGGCCATCTGACGAAAATGAAAAAGCCCTCGAAAACTCAATGTTTTCAAGGGCTTTCAGTGGTTGCGGGGGCTCGCTACAGCCGAGACCGACACCCGGTTGTCGTCGATATATGAGCCCTGCGCATCATGGGCTGTTATAGCGCATGTCAGCGCGTGTTTGGCGACTCCGCCGCGGCGTCATCCCCCCACCGCCAGGTCGCGGTATTGCTTCAGGATCGCCTTCGCCCGCGCCCGGCGGCGCTTGACGCGGGTATGCATCCAGCTGCCGTCGTAGTACTCCTCCGCGATCCGCTCCCGGCCCCAGAGCCGCTCCGCGACCTCGCGCCGGGTGAGCCCTTCCGCCTCGCTTTCCAGCGCCAGCAGAAGTTCGGTGTCTCCGTCCTCCCCCGTCCCCGCCCCGGCCGAGGGGCCGGGGCGCCGAGCCAGACGTCCTCAATGGTCGCCACCTCGCGGACCAGCAGGAGCCCGCCATCCTCGGGGAAGACGGCGCCGCGGGGAAGGCGGACCTGGATCGACCGGCCCGCCCGCTCGATCCTGAGCATCAAGGCGCCGTCGCCGAGCCGCAGCCCGGAGAGCGCCGCCCCGCCCTCGGCGGCAAGCCGGGCCAGCGGCGGCGCGTCCGGCGCCACCCGGCCGTCGATCACCCCGGCCTGCATCCAGAACGGAGCAAGCGGCCGCTCCGCATACGGGTCTTCAAAGGCCGCCATGCCCCAGGCCGTGGCAGCGAGATCGGCGGCGGTCTGGAGGCGCACCGGGAACGGCGCCCGCTCCGGCAGGCCGGGCATCGGGAGCCGCTTCGCCCAGGCGTCGCGATAGGCCCTGCTGGCCCGGATGAAGCGCCAGGCCCGCAAGGCGTCCCATCCGC
>JAJEAZ010000027.1 GCA_022824105.1 Alphaproteobacteria bacterium | reverse complement strand
CGCATGGGTCTGCGCACGCCTCGGAGGATGGACCGGATACTATGGAAAACCCGGACCCGTCGTCATGCTCCATGGCCTCTACCAGTTCCGTGCCATACAACGCGGATACCAACTCAAACACGATGTGTGAATCCAGTAGGCCCCCGAGCCGGGGCCCATCCCTGACTCGCGCCACCGCCGCAGCCGGTGGAGAGCAGGCTCAACCGCTGAAGCTACCGCCAGGACCGAGGCTGGGCCCCGGCTCGGGGGCCGGGGCGACGGTGGGGGGCTCCGCCATCGGTTCCAGTCAACGACCGCTGGTATTACAGTCCGGCGGTGAAGAGCGCGAGGCCGGCGAGCGCGGCGGCGGCAAGCGTGCGGAACGCGCCGAGGCGCAGAACGAAAAGCGCAATGGCGGCGAGCGCGGCCAGCGCGAGCGCCTTGAAATCGAGGCTCGCCGGGTCCGGCAGATAGACGGAGACGGGGCCCGCTTGCGCGCGCGCGCCGTCGGCGAACAGCACATTGAGCGCGAACCACGCCGAGAGGTTGGCGATCACGCCCACCACGGCCGCCGTCACGCCGGCAAGCGCAGCCTGCAATCCGGGCCGGCCGCGCAGCCGCTCGACATGCGGGGCGCCTGCGAAGATGAACAGGAAGCAGGGCGCGAACGTGACCCATAGCGTCAGCCCCGCGCCGAGCAGCCCCGCGACCAGCGGGTCGAGCCCGCCCGCCTCCCGCCACGCCGCGAGGAAGCCGACAAATTCCACCACGAGGATGAGCGGCCCCGGCGTCGTCTCGGCGAGCCCAAGCGCATCCAGCATCTCGCCGGGCGCGAGCCAGCCCCGCGCGGCCACGGCCTCCTGCGCGACCCAGGAGAGCACCGCATAGGCCCCGCCGAAGGTCAGCACCGCCATCTTGGAGAAGAAGACGGCGATGCCGGAGAACACATGCCCGCCGCCGAGCCAGGCTAGCAGCAGCGCGGTCGGCAGCAGCCAGACGGCGAGCAGGATGAGCGCCAGCCTGCCGGTTCCGGACCGCCTGCCGGCGGAGCCGACGGGACCGGACGGCGCGGCCGTCTGCCCTGCCCCGCTTCCGCCGCCCAAGAACGCCCGCGCGCCGCCGAGCAGCGCCGCCGCGGCGATGACGGCCGGGAAGGGCACGTCGAACAGGAAGAGCGCGGCGAACGCCCCGCAGGCCAGCAGCCATGCAAAACCGTCCCTGAGCGCCCGCGCGCCGATCCGGAGCAGCGCCTCCACCACCAGCGCCAGCACTGCCGCCTTGACCCCGAGAAAGGCCGCCTCGACCGCCGGCAGCCGCCCGTAGAGCGCATAGACCGCCGCCAGCGCGGCCATCACGACCGCGCCCGGCAGGACGAACAGCAGGCCCGCAGCCAGCCCGCCGCGTATGCCGTGCAGCAGCCAGCCGGTATAGGTGGCGAGCTGCTGCGCCTCCGGCCCCGGCAGCAGCATGCAGAAATTGAGCGCATGGAGGAAACGCGGCTCGTCGAGCCAGCGCTTCTCCTCCACCGCCACGCGGTGCATGAGCGCGATCTGCGCCGCCGGCCCGCCGAAGCTGGCGAACCCGATCCGCGTCCAGGCGGCGAGCGCCTCCCGGAACGGGACGGGCGCGGCCGGCGGCGGCGGCGTCTCCGCGCTCAGCCGTCCCAGACCTGCTCGGGAAGCGGCAGGCCTCGGAAATCCTCGTCGCCGAGCGGCCCGTCGGTCTCGATGTCGAGCATCTCGTGGATCAGCATGAGTTGCCTGACATGCTGGGCCGGGTGCCAGACCGTGCGCTCGAACACCTCATGCAGCGCGTGCGCGCCGTAATAGGTATCCACCGGGTCCGGCTTCGGCCCCGCCTCCCACCAGCGGGCGACGCGCGCGCGCACCTCCCCGCCATAAGCCACGATATCGGCCACGGTCCGCATGTCGTCCGGCGGCGGCGCGGTCAGCGCCTCGTAGTTGACGGGCTCCCCGCTCTCCATCGCCGAGATCGTTGCGTCGGCAATGTTGAAGATATGGTGGAAGAGCACGCGGTAGGCGCGGTCTCGTCCCGGCAGCTTGTCGCCGAGCCGGTCGTCCGGCACCTGGGCCACGTAGCGCGCAGCCGCGGCCAGCACCATGTCGAGCTTCGCCGCCAGCTCCGGCATGGTCAGCGCCGGGCCCACATCCTCGTCGAGGCCGAGAAACGCCACCACATCCGAGATCGCCTGGGCGAACACGAAATCCTTGCCGCGCGAGACGACCGGGATCGACCGCGCGCCAAGCTCGCGCAACTGGTCCATGCCGGTCGGATGGGTCGTCACGTCGATACTGTCGAACTCGATCCCACGGACCGAGAGGAACTCCTTGGTTCTCAGGCAGCTGGTTCAGCCGGGCCGCCAGAAAACCCTGATCGCCTCGCTCATGCGCAAGCCTCCTCTCCCGTCATGCGGCTCATCATAGGCCCATCGCCCGCGACCGGCCACGGTTTCGACAAGCCGATTGCGGCCCGCCCCGCTCTGTCCTAACCTCGCCGCTGGAGTGGAGAGGGGGTTCCAGGCGCGATGTCATTCCCGGCAATGCTCGAAAGGTTCGAGACCGGGCTCGCCTGGGTAAATGACCGCGTGATGGTGGGCCTGAAGTGGCTCGCGATCGCCCTGCTCGCCATCATGCTCATCATCGTCGATATCGCCGTGTTCATGCGCTACGTGATGAACGACGCGCTGGCCTGGTCGGAAGAGATCGCCAAGTTCGTCATGGTGTGGCTCACTTTCTTCGTGGCGCCGATCGGGCTGCGGATGGGGGCGCATGTGGGCATCGAGGTGATCCTGGGCCAGCTGCGCGGGCGGCTGCGCCAATTCCTCATCATGATGATTTTCGCCGGCATCATCGCGCTCATGGTGGTGTTCATAAAGGAAGGGGCGTTCATGACCTGGAACGCCCGCATCCAGCGCGCCTCCACCATCGATATCTCGATCTTCTACGTCTACATCTGCATGCCGGTCGGCAGCTTCGCCGTCGCCTTGGTGGCGCTGGAATACATGGTCAACGCGCTCCGGGGCGTCATAGACCCGGCCAATGCGAAGCCGACGCTGACGCAGCAGGACGCGGTCAGGGCGGACTGACGGAGGCAGCGGGCGGAACCCATGGGCGTCACCTTTTTCTGGATATTCCTCGCCGCGATGTTCATCGGCATGCCGATCGTCTTCGCGCTCGGCTTCGCGCCGATGGTGGGCTTCCTGCTGGCGGAGAAGCCCATCTTCCTGAAGATGCTCTTCCAGCGCACCTTCGCCGGCATCCACCAGTTCCCGCTGCTCGCGATCCCGTTCTTCATCCTGACCGGCGAGGTGATGAACCGGGCCGGCATCACGATGAGCCTGGTGAACTTCGCCAACACGCTGGTCGGGCATCTGCGCGGCGGCCTCGCGCATGTGAACATCGTCACCAGCATGCTGTTCGCCGGCATCAGCGGCTCCGCCGTCGCGGACACCTCGGCGGTCGGCTCGATCCTGATCCCGGCGATGGAGAAGGACGGCTACAGCCGCAAATTCGCGGCCGCCATCACCGCCGCCTCCTCGGTCATCGGCCCGATCATCCCGCCGAGCCTCATCATGGTGGTCTACGCCTTCATCATGAATGTTTCGGTGGCCGGGCTGTTCGCCGCCGGCCTCATTCCGGGCCTCATGGTCGGCTTCATGCTGATGTCGGTGACCGGCATCATCTCCAAGCGGCGCAACTACCCCAAGGCGCACAGCCGGGCGACCGTCAAGGAAGTCGGCCAGGCGGCCTGGGGCGCGGTGCTGCCGCTGATGACGCCGGTCATTATCCTGGGCGGCATCCTGGGTGGCATCTTCACGCCGACCGAATCGGCGGCGGCGGCGGCGTTCTACGCGCTGTTCATCAGCCTGATCGTGCTGCGCACGCTGAAGTTCCGCGACCTGCCGGACCTGTTCCTCCACGCGGCGGTCACTTCCGGCGCGATCCTGCTCATCATCGGCACCGCGACCGCCTTCGCCGCCATCGCCAGCCTCTCGCAGGTGCCGGTCCATCTCTCCAATTTCTTCTTCAGCATCACAAAAGACCCGCTTCTGCTGCTGTTCTTCATCAACGTGCTGCTGCTGATCGTCGGCATGTTCCTCGACGCGGGCCCGGCCATCCTGATCCTCGGCCCGATCCTGGCGCCGACCATGACGGGCCTCGGCGTGGACCCGCTGCATTTCGCCGTCATCATGTGCATCAACCTGACGATCGGACTGGCGACGCCGCCCATGGGGCTGATCCTGTTCGTCGCATCCGGCATATCGCGATTGCGCGTCGAGGTGATCGCGCTCGAAATGCTGCCGCTGCTCGCGGTCGAAATCCTGGCGATCTTCGTCGTGACCTATTTCCCGGTCATCTCCATGTCGCTGCCCTACTGGCTCGGTTTCACCAGAAACGCGCCGGGTTTCTTCGTGTGACGCGGCGAATGGAGGACATTCGGCCCGAATAAAGCTGGCCGGAACCCTGCCGCAATCCCGCGGCTTCGACGACTCCGAAGGGAGGAGGAAGATGAAAAAACATCTGGAACTGCTTGCTTCGGCCGGGCTGGGCCTGGCCGTCGCGCTCGGCGGAGCCGGCATGGCCGGCGCGGCGGATACGACCATCAAGATCTGCCATATCGGCTCGACCGACGACGAGGACCACAAGGGCTCACTCGTCTTCGAGAACTTCGTCGAGTCGCAGACCAACGGCGCGGTCGAGGTCGAGATCTACCCGGCCGGACAGCTTTGCGGCAATTTCCGCCAGTGCCTTGAGTCGGTCCAGCTCGGCACCTGCGAGATCACGGGAACGACCGTCGGCGGCATCGCCAACATCTTCCCGGAAATCCAGGTCACCGACCTGCCCTACATCTTCCCGAACGACCGCGTCGCCGAGAAGGTGATGAAGAGCCCGTTCATGGACGAGGTCCGCAAGGCGGTGCTGGAGAAGACCGGCACGCTCCGCCTCATGGGCCTCAACAACACCGGCGGCTGGCGCGACTTCTTCACCATCGACGTCACCATCAAGACGCCGGCCGACCTTGCGGGCGTGAAGATGCGCACCATCGAGTCGCCGCTGCAGGTGGAGATGGTCAACCTGATGGGCGGCAACCCGACGCCGATTCCGTGGCAGGAGCTCTACACCTCGCTCGCAACGGGCGTCGTGATCGGCACCAAGAACGGCATCACCGACATCGTGAACATGAAGTTCCACGAGTTCCTGAACCGGGTGACGCTCGACCATCACGCCTACATGTTCCTGTTCTGGTGGATGAACGACGACTTCCTGCAGGGCCTCTCGCCCGATCTGAAGCGGGTCGTCGCGGCCGGCTTCCACCACATGACGTCGATGGCCTCGGACGACCCGAAGTTCACGGCGCTCGCCGGCTATGCGGCCTTCAAGGAGAAGGGCGGCCAGGTCTATGTGCCGACGCCCGAGGAGAAGGCGCAGTTCGTCGAGTCCGTCCAGCCGCTGAAGCAGTGGTATGTGGAGCGCTTCGGCGACAAGTGGCTGAAGCTGCTTGAGGAATCCATCGCCCAGGCGGAGAAGGAGATCGAGGAAGAGGACGCGAGGCTGCTCAACTAGCGGCTCCGCGCTTCCCGACAATTCACCCGCGGCCGGCGCCTGCCGGCCGCGGGCTTTCTTTTTCCGGGCGCGCGGACGCCGTGTCCGGCGCCGCCCGATATGCTATCTGTCGGCGCACACCCGCCCGGTCGGGGAGAAAGGGAACGCCATGCTGACCAAACGCAATCCGGACACCGTCCACGCGCCGCGCGGCTATTCGCACTCGGTGGAGGCGCCCGCCGGCGCGACCTGGGTCCACATCGCCGGCCAGGTCGGCGTCCGGCCGGACGGTTCCGTGGTGGAGGACGCGCGCGGCCAGATCGACCAGGTCTGGGTCAATCTCGGCGCGCAGATGGAAGCCGCCGGCCTCTCGCGGGACAATATCGTCAAGACCACCGTATTCCTCACCCGCCGCGAGGATATCGACTATTACCGAGAGAGCCGGGGCGCCTTCTTCGGCGACAGCCCGCCCGCCTCCACCCTGCTGTTCGTGGCGGGCCTGGCGGACCCGGCGATGGTGGTCGAGGTCGAGGCTATCTGCGTCAAATGAGCTTCGCCGCCCTCAGGGAACGCTTCGGCGCGCGCTTCAGCACCGCGGAGGCCGTGCGCGGGCATCACGGCAAGGACGCGACCTTCCACGCGCCGCACCCGCCGGACGCCGTGGTGTTCCCCGAGACGGTTGAGGAGGTGCAGGCCATCGTCCGCGCCTGTTACGAGTCCGGCACGCCGATCGTGCCGTTCGGGGCGGGCACCTCGCTCGAAGGCCATATCGGCGCGCTCGACGGCGGCGTGACCGTGGACCTGACCGGCCTCGACCGCATCCGCGCAATCCATGAAGAGGACATGACCTGCTTCATCGAGCCGGGCGTGACGCGCAAGCGGCTCAACGAGGAACTGCGCGCCACGGGCCTGTTCTTTCCGATAGACCCCGGCGCCGACGCCTCTCTGGGCGGCATGGTCGCGACCGGCGCCTCCGGCACCAATGCGGTGCGCTACGGCACCATGCGCGAGAATGTGCTGGGCTTGGAGGTCGTGCTTCCGGACGGACGCCTGATCCAGACCGGCACCCGCGCGCGCAAGTCTTCGGCCGGCTACGACCTCACCCGCCTCTATATCGGCTCCGAGGGCACGCTCGGAATTGTCACCGGTATTCATCTCCGCCTTTACGGCATCCCCGAGAGCATCGCGTCTGCGGTCTGCGCTTTCCCGTCGGTGGACGCCGCCGTGGACGCCGTCATCACGACGATCCAGTCGGGCATCCCGGTTGCGCGGATCGAGCTGCTGGACGAAGCGCAGATGGACGCCTGCAACCGTTATTCCAGGCTCGACTACGCGCCCGCCCCGCATATCTTCTTCGAGTTCCACGGCACGCCCGCCGGGGTCGCCGAGCAGGCCGAGGCGACAGGCGCCGTTGCGCAGGAATTCGGCGGCTCGGACTTCGCCTGGTCTGCAACCACGGAGGAGCGCAACCGGCTCTGGCAGGCGCGCCATGACGCCTTCTTCGCCGCCATCGCGCTGCGCCCCGGTTGCGAGGGCTGGCCCACCGACGTCTGCGTTCCGATCTCGCGCCTGGCGGAGTGCATCGCCGAGACGCGGGCCGATCTTGCATCCGCCCCCTTCCCGACGCCGATCGTCGGCCATGTGGGCGACGGCAATTTCCATGTGATCTTCGTCATCAAGACGGAGGATGAAGAGGAAGTCCGGATCGCGACCGAGCTCAACGAACGCCTGGTGCGCCGCGCGCTCGCCATGGGCGGCACCTGCACGGGCGAGCACGGAATCGGCTACGGCAAGATGCATTTCCTGGAGGCGGAGCATCCCTCGGCCTTGCCGGCGATGCGGGCGATCAAGCGTGCGCTCGACCCGAAGAACATCATGAACCCCGGAAAGATCGTCCGCCTTTGAGTCCCAGATTGCTTGCTTTTGCGGGGTCGGT
>JAJEAZ010000063.1 GCA_022824105.1 Alphaproteobacteria bacterium | reverse complement strand
TCGCAGCCGGTCTGGAGGCACGCCCTGGCGCCGAGGAGCAGGGCGCGCAAGCCGGCGCTGCTGATAAAGGCGACCTCGCCGCAGTCCACCACCAGGCGGCCGGGGCCGGTCTTCGCGACGGCGGCGAGCCTGGCCTCCAGGTCGGGAGCCCCGACCGCGTCCAGACGCCCGGCCGGAGAGACGACGACCGCCGGTCCCTCGTTCCGCTCCTCGATCTTCATCGCGCCGATCCCGTCATCGCCCGCCCGCCGCCTGCCTCCCGTTTCGAGGGACCGGTTGCATGCGGGCATAGTATATCAGCGTGCGCGCGATTCATACGGGCGGGGGCGGCCGCAGCTTGCCGGGCGTCTCGACCTCGGCGCGCCGCTGTTGTAGCAATGCGGGCAGCAGGCGACGGGAGACCCAACGACATGGCTCCAGATACTGGCGACAGCGCCCCCCTGATCCGACCGAGCCGCGCGCAGGCCGAAGAAGCCGTGCGCACCCTGCTGCGCTGGGCCGGCGACGACCCCTCCCGCGAGGGCCTTGTCGGCACGCCGGACCGGGTGCTCCGGGCCTATGGCGAGTTCTTTGCGGGCTACAGCGAAGACCCGGTCGCCGTGCTGGAGCGCACCTTCGAGGAAACCGCCGACTATGACGAGATGATCGTGGTGCGCGACATCCGCCTGGAGAGCCATTGCGAGCACCATATCGTGCCGATCATCGGCAAGGCCCATGTCGGCTACCTGCCGGCGGGGCGCGTGGTCGGCATCTCCAAGCTCGCGCGCGTCGTGGACATTTTCGCCAAGCGCCTGCAGATCCAGGAAAGGCTCACCACGGAGATCGGCGACGCCATCGACCATGTGCTGAGGCCGCGCGGCGTGGCGGTGGTCATCGAGGCCACGCATATGTGCATGTCGACGCGCGGCATCCACAAGACCGCGTCCTCCACCGTGACCAGCCGGATGCTGGGCGGTTTCCGCACCGACCCGACCACCCGGCGCGAGTTCCTGACCATGATCGGCAGAGGTGGCGATTCCGTGTGAGCCGCGCTAACCTTGCCGGCGACAAACCGCCGGAGGGGAACGCGATGACCTACACGCTTGAGCAATTCGCCGCCGAGTGCCGCGAGGCGCTGGCCGCCGACAGCGGCAGGGCCGGCAGGGAGGGCGTCCTCGCCTGCGTGAAAAAGGCGCTGGCGAGCCCGGAGTTCCTGGAGACCCATCTCGGGCCGGACGCGACCGCCGAGCGCGAGATCATCTATGAGGACCCGGATTACGGCTTCTGCATCTGCGCCCACGTCTATCAGGGCGCGCGCACCAGCGGGCCGCACGACCACGGGCCGACCTGGGCGATCTACGGCCTGGCGTCGGGCGAGACCGAGATGACCGACTGGCGCATCGTCGAGCCGCCGAGCGGCGGCAAGCCGGGCAAGGTCGAACTCTCGCGCGTCTATGAGATGAAGCCGGGCGATGCCTTTCTCTACGACATAGGCGATGTCCACGCCCCGCGCCGGATGTCGTCGAGCCGCCTCATCCGCATCGAGGGCTGCGACACCATGAAGGTCCAGCGCACGCCGCTCATGGCGGTGGAAGACGCGGACGCGGCGGAATGAGCGTGCGCATCCGCCGGCTGACGCCGGCGTTCGCGGGCGAGGTCTCGGGCGTCGATACGACGCGCGCGCTGCCGCCGGGCATGGCGGAGGAAATCGATGCCGGCATGGCGGAACACGGCGTGCTGGTGTTTCCCGGCCAGGCACTGACGGACGAGCAGCAGGCGGCGTTCTCGCAGAACTTCGGCAGGCTGGAGATGCCGTCCGCGGTGTCGAACATCACCAAGGAGCATGAGCGCCGCCTCGGCCCCGCCATGGCCGACGTGTCCAACCTGACGAAGGAGCACCGGCCCTTCGACCGCGAGGACCGGCGGCGCATGTTCAATCTCGGCAACCGCCTCTGGCACTCGGACTCGTCCTTCCGGGCGGTGCCGGCGAAATACTCGCTGCTTTCCGGGCGCATCCTGCCGCCGAGCGGCGGCAATACCGAGTTCGCCGACATGGCGGGGGCTTACGATGCGCTCGACGCGGCGATGAAGGCGCGGATCGAGGACCTGGTCTGCGAGCACTCCCTCCTCTATTCGCGCGGGCGGCTCGGCTTCGAGGGCCTGACGGAGGAGGAGAAGGCCAATTTCCGCCCCGTGCGCCAGGCGCTGGTGCGCATCCACCCGGCAAACGGGCGCAAGTCGCTCTACCTCTCCGCCCATGCCGGCAGGATCGTCGGCTGGCCGGTGCCGGAAGGCCGCCTGCTGCTGGAGGAGTTGACGGAACACGCGACGCAGAGGCGGTTCGTCTATGCGCATGAATGGCGCGTGAACGATCTCGTGATCTGGGACAACCGGCGCACCATGCACCGCGCGCGGCCCTTCGACGATGTCAACGAGGTCCGCGACATGCGCCGCACCACCGTGGCCGGCGAGGAAATGACAGCCGCCCAGGCGGCCTGAGTCGGGTCAGGCGGTGCCGGTAAGGTCGTGCCGTTTCAGCGCCAACTGCGGAATGCGCTGCGCAAGGCGTCGGTAAAGCGCTTGAAAGACCTGTCGGCCTGCGCCGCGCGTTCCAGGTCCATTTGCCGGACGATGTCGGCCGCGTATTCGATGCCGCCAAGGCTCGGCGCGACGCCCGCATTTCGCATGGCTTGGATGAGTTGCTCCTTGTAACGGTCGCGCGCGCATTTCATGTCGGGTGCGTCGCATCCAGCCCCGAATACCGCCTTGAAGGCTGCGCCATCGAGCAGCAGCCAGCGCTCAACATGCGGGTCCGGGATGGCCGTCGCGACCGGAAAGGCAAGGCTTCGCGCGGGAATTTCCCGTTCGCGTTGATTGAGGCCCACGCAATTGGCGTCCGTGGCTATAACGACGAGATCGGGACTAGGGCCGCTCTGCCGTTCCAGGTCCCGGAGAAACCTCTCGAATTCTTTTGCGAGGAGGGGGCGGCCGCCGGTTGCGCTGCGCCAGTCGAGACGAACGGCGACACCGGCTTCGTCGGCAATCCGCCGAACGAGTGCGCCAATAATCTCCTGATGAGCAAAATCCTCGCCGAAGAGGGCGATTCTACGCATCGAAATCGCCGCGCATCATTCGAGCAGATACGGGAAGAGGGTCTTCCTCTCCTGTCAACGCATCATCAATGGCCCGTCGCTTTGCGATGGGGCCCCATCCAGAAAGCGGATCGATGTTGGTGCGACCGTTGTTTCGGCGCACGGTGTAAAGAGACTCTTCGGGCAATCGATCCGGTAGGATCGGTGAATGGGTCGTGACGATATACTGGGCGGGACCCAGTGACCGCCGCGTTTTCAAGAGTTCCGCGACCATGTCTATACGTCTTGGGTGAATACCGTTCTCGGGCTCCTCGAAGCCGACAAGTGTCGGGGCTTCGTTCGCGCCGGCGAGTGCGAGCAGTCCCAACATGCGCAAAGTTCCCTCGGATACGACCCGAGCCGGAATAGCGACGCCGTTCTCCCTGAGACGTATTTCTACCTCGCCTATCTCGCTGATCTCGACTTCGATGCCCTCTATCGATGGAATCAGCAGGTGCAGAGCTTTCTCGACTCCTTCGAATTGCTTTGGATCGGTCGCTTTCATCGTGTTCAGAAAAGATGCCAACTCCTCTCCCATCAAGCCGATGTGACGGGTTTCCTTCACGGGAGAGGCAGCACGCATCCGTTCGCGCGGCTCGAAATAGAAGAACAGCCATCCCTCCAATTCACGTCGGGCCGCTGCAAGATGCGGGTGATGGGGCGCGTAATGGGGCATCGACAGAATGCTGCGGTCGAGGAAGCGGTCGATATAGGTGGGGTGCGACAACCCTTCGTGGCGAAGATGAATTTTATCTCCGTCCCGCTCGAGGAACGGCCGGCGTCGGCCCGTCGGTTCGCCCTTCCGGTTCAGGGCGCCCAGATATTCGTCGGAAACACGCAGAACGCCGGTTCTCGGTATCATTTCCACTTCGATGCGATAGCGAAGATCGCGTTCGCGCACCCGCGCGGACTGCCTGCCCCGATCCGCCGACGCGCCGTCCCGCCCCGGTTGGCGCAAGACCCGGATTTCGCGCTCGACCGCATTTACAACAGCATCGGACAGGCGCAGATCGGCCTCGATCGAAAATGAAAGCCGGTCGCTTGCAAGCAGTCCCTTTATGCCGTCGCTGCCAAGCGTGAAGGATTCAAGCGGCTTTCCGCGACAGGGCGGATCGAAAGCGTCCTTGAGCGTTGGACCGACTGCGATACGGGACAGCAATTGCAGGGCGTCCAGGAAATTGCTTTTCCCGGCGGCGTTCGGACCGAACATCACAGTCAACGGCGCCAGAGACACATTGCAATCGTCCAGCGACTTGTAGCCCCGGATATGGATGCGCGTCAGCATTGGGGTCTTTCGGCGGCGATTTGACGGACGACCGCAAGGTTAGCACGATGGCTGCGGGACGGTAATCGGAACAAGCGCTCCTTGGATACGCTGTTACAGGATGTTGGCGCCCCCAACCCGGCGGAGCGGCTGGCGGCATTTGCGGCGGAGTTGCGCGCGGGGGACGTGCCGGCGGCGGTTCGGGAGCGCGCCCGGCACCTGATTCTCGATGCGCTCGGCGTGGCGGCGGCCTCCAGCCGGCAGGGGTTCGCGCGCGTCATGCTGGAGGGCTTCCGGGCGGCCGGCGGCGGGGGCGGGTCCGGCGTGGTGGCGATGGGGGCGCGGCTGTCGCTCCGCGATGCGGCGGCGCTCAATGCCGCGCTCATCCACGGCCTCGACTTCGACGACACCCATCCAGGCGCGGTGGTGCATTGCACGGCCGTCTCCCTGCCCGCCGCGCTGGCGCTGGGGGAGGAGCGCGACGCGCCGGGCGAGGAAATCCTCACCGCCTATATCGCCGCGATGGAATGCGCGGCGCGGATCGGCCTCGCCGCCGATTACGGCTTCCACCGGCGCGGCTTCCACGCCACCGGGATTGCCGGCCATTTCTCCTCGGCGCTGGCGGCAGGGCGGCTCATGGGCCTCGATGCGCCGGCGCTCGCCTCCGCGCAGGGCGTGTGCGTCTCGACGGCGGCGGCAAGCCGCGAGTTCTGGTCGGACGGCGCCTGGAACAAGCGCCTCCACCCCGGCTGGGCGGCGGAGGCCGGCATCACCGCGGCGGGGCTCGCGGGCGCCGGCTTCAAGGGTTGCGAGCGGCCCTATGACGGACGCTTCGGCCTCTTCCGGATGCTGATGGGCGAAGAGGCCGACGGCGTCGATTACGCGCTCCTGGCCGGCGGGCTGGGCGAGCGCTGGGAGCTGCTGGAGTCCGCCGTCAAGCCCTTCCCGACCTGCCACTACACCCACGCGATCATCGACAGCGCCATTGCGCTCCGCCGGGACCACGGCTTCGAGCCCGATGACATCGCCCGCATCACGGTGCTGGTGCATGAGGACCTGATCGCGGCCTTGATGGAGCCGGAAGCGCTGAAACGCAGCCCGCCGGAAGACTATGCCGCGCGCTTCAGCGCCCCCTGGGCGGCGGCCTGCGGGCTGGCGCTCGGCAGGCTCGGCCTCGCGGAACTGGAGCCGGAGGCGCTGCAGGACCCGCGCGTGCTGGCGCTGGCGGCCCGCGTCGAGTGCCGCCCGGACCCGGACTCGCTCTTTCCGCGCTATTTCTCCGCCGGCGTCGAGGTCGAGACCCGGTCGGGCGCGCGCTTGAGGCATCACGAGGCGGTCAATCGCGGCGCCGGCGACCGGGCGCTCTCCAATGACGAGATCGTCGAGAAGTTCCACGCCAACGCCGCCCCGGCGCTGGGCGAAGCGCGGGCCGGGGCCATGGCCGCCCATGTGCTGGACATGGAGGGGCTGACGGGACGGGAGCTGATGCAGGGGCTGATACCGGCGCCGCCGGGTTGCGGCTTATGAGGGACGCCGCCCTGCCGGCGCGCCGCCCGGGGCCGTTCGGCAGCAGGACCCTAGCCAATGCGGTTCCGCCATGTTTCAATCCTGCAATGCGAAGCCGCGACGCAACCGGACCCGCAAGGGAAAACGGCGTCGCCATACCGGAAGCCGCGGACGCGCCGCCGGCGATCGCAGCCTGAGGGGGGGGCCGCAACACCTCGAACCGACAAGCAACAGGCGGCCAGGGAGGAACAACGCCATGACGCTTTCTCGACGCGATTTTCTGCGCATTTCCGCGGACTACGGGACCAAGGCGGCCGTCTTTGCCGCCGTTGCCGGAACGACGTCCGCCACGCTCATCAGCCAGTTCGCAGCGAAGGACGCGCAGGCTGCCAAGAAGGCCAAATACACGATCCGCCACGGCGTCAGCGTCGTGAATCCGAAAAACGAGGAATTCCTGCAGACCCGCGCCTATGACTTCGCCAAATGGATCGAGGAAGGATCGGACGGCGAAATCGCCGTGCAGACCCTCGACAGCGGCCAGGCCTGCGCGGAAAACCAGTGCGTCGAGCGGGTCGGGGCCGGCGTGCTCGATATGGGCAATTCCTCGGCGCAGAACGCCGCCGCCGTCATCTACCACGCGCAGGCGCTCGACTGGCCGTTCCTGTGGCGGGATCCGCAATCGCTTCTCAACCTGCTGCACGATCCGGCCATGAACCCGGTTTACCGGGATGTCTGGCGGGAAAAGTACGGCGTCGAGTTCCTCTATTGCACGAACGAGCTGCGCGACATCTTCATGGGGTTGAAATACAGCGACCTGCCGGAGGTCCGTCACCCGGACGGCCTGAAGGGCCGCAAACTCCGGATCACCAACTCCACCATGATCCAGAATTTCGCCGAGTCGCTCGGCATGAGCCCGGTGCCGCTCGCCTGGACCGAGACGCTGGAAGGCATGAAGTCCGGCGTCGTCGATGGCATGGAGACCTGGGGCGGCGCGGCCGCGAGCTTCGGCATGACCAAGGTCACGGCTCAGGTGCTCGAACTGGACTTCTGCCCCGGAACGGGCTCGTGTTTCATGAATTTGCGGGCGATGGAGCGCATGCCCGGGCGCCTGCAGGACGTGGTTCGCGAAGCCGCCCGCAGGGCGAGCGAAGAATCGTATAACAACCTGCTGGTCGCCCTGAACACCGTCACCGGCGCCGGGCCGAACCCGACACCGGAGAGCAACTATGTGCAGATGCAGGACACGATGCGCCATGTCCGCCTGACCGAGGACGAGATGGAGGCGTTCCGCGAGCGCGGCTCGGTCGAGCGCAACGGGCAGATCTACAGCGAGATCCGCAAGGAGCTGGACAGCCTGGCGGGCCTCGACGTGTTCGGCGCTATTGCCGAGTTCGAAGAGAAAGTGCGCGGCAAACCGCTGAATCCCCAGAAGTGGTGGGCATAGTCGCGTGGCCGGACCCCGGACGCCGTCAGGCGGTCCGGGGTCTCCTTCATTCTTTTGCGGACGGCAATCCCGGACGGCCTGACGGCGTCCGGGAAAGCGGGTGTGTCTGATGGGCCAGCGGTTCGACGACCTGATTTCATGGATCGAAAAGGCGGTGATGCTGCTCGCCTACCTGACGATCATCCTGGTGGTGGGGCTGGAGACGATCCGGCGGATGATCACGGGCGAGCAGGAAGCCTGGGGGCCGGAGATCGCCATGGGCGCGTTCGTCTGGCTCTCGTGGTTCGCCATGTCCGCCGGCGTGCGCACCGGCGCGCATCTCTCTTTCACCACGGTGCGGGAACGCATGCCCGACGGGATGCGCCGGGGCATGGAGGTCTTCGACTGCCTGCTCTGGTTCGTGCTGGGCGCCGTGGTCATCGTCGCGTCGTGGGATGTCGTGATGCTGAATGAGCGCTTCAACATCAAGATCTTCGGCACCGACATCCCGATCGCCGCGATCTCCATCGCCGTGCCGCTCGGCTGGGGCTTCACCATGGTCCGGGTGGCGCAACAGCTGGTCCGGGTGTTGCAGGGCAGGACCGGCCCGCATATCGCGGCGGAGGAAATCCGATGAGCGAAGGCGATCTTTCGACCCTGCAACTCCTCGTCGATTGGCTCCGCGAGGTGCTGAACGTCTGGAACATCACCGCCATCGCCGTCCTGCTGTTCTTTCTCGGCACCCCTGTCCTGCTGGTGCTGGCCGCCTGGGTGGTGGCGTCCTCCTATTTCGTCGTGGAGTTCCCGCTGACCAATGTCGGCATCGCGGCGAACGACTCGATCAAGAACTTCATCTTCCTGGCCGTGCCGCTGTTCGTCATCACCGGCGACTTCCTGACGGAGGGCGGCATCAGCCGGAGGCTGATCGCGTTCTCACGCTCCTGCGTCGGCTTCATGCACGGCGCCACGGCCGCGACGGCGATGTTCTCCTGCGGCCTGTTTGCGGCGATTTCCGGGTCCAACGCCGCGACCGCGGCGACCATGGGGCGGCTGCTCGGGCCGGAAATGGTCGAGCGCGGCGTCAGTCCGGGCCTGTCGGGCGCGATCATTGCGGCGGGCGGCACCGTTGGCGTCATCATTCCGCCGAGCGTGATCTTCCTCATCTACGGCGTCACGATGGAGGTGCCCAGCGTCGATCTGTTTATCGGCGGCATGATTCCGGGCCTGTTGATGGTCATAGCGCTGCTCGGCAGCGCGGTCGTGCTGACCGGAAAGGTGGAGCGCGGGGTCGGCCTGCGTAACCTGAGCGCCCGGCAAATCGCCAGATCGGCGTTGACGGCCTGGGCGGGGTTTGTCGCCATCGGCGTGATCTTCTTCGGCATTTACTGGGGCTATTTCAGCCCGACGGAGGCCGCCGGGGTCGTCGCCATCTACTGCTTCATCGTCGGCTCCGTGCCGGCCCTCGGCGGCCGGCTCCGCCTGCGCCAGATTCCGGGCATCATGCTGAACAGCGCGCGGCTGGCCGGCCTGCTGGTGCCGCTGGTGGTGTTTTCCATCCAGTTTCAACAGGTCTCCAGCGTTATGGGCCTGCCGGTGGCGATTCAGGACTTTCTGGGCGGTCTCGGCGAGAACTACGGCACGACGGTGCTGATCGCCGTCATGATGCTGTTGATCCTGCTCGTGGGCGCGATCACCGAATCGGTTGCCGTGGTCCTCATTCTCGGTCCCATCCTGGCGCCGGTGGCGGAGAGCATCGGCATCGACCCGATCCATTGGGGCGTGGTCTTCGTCGTCGGCACCACGATCGGATTCATCACGCCGCCCTACGGCCTGAACCTGTTCGTGGTCTCGGGCGTCCTGAGGATCAACTATGACCTGATCATCCGGCAGATCTTCAAATTGCTGATCCCGCTGATGATCGTGTGGATCATCGTGACGGCGACGCCCTGGTTGTCCCTGGCGCTGCTCGGCGGCTAGGAGGAAGGAATGAGCGAGGACAAAGAAGCGACCGAAACGCTGTTCAAGGCGTTCGTGAAAGGCTTCGCGAAGCACGACACGGCGCTGGTTGCGCCGACGCTGGCCGACGATTTCGTCTGGAGCCAGCCGACGGGCGAGGACTTTGTCGGCAAGGAAGCCGCCCTGCAGGCCATGGCCGACCGCTGGTCCGCGCCCGGCGGCGGACCGGTGTTCGGCAATGGCGGTTTCGAGGTGATCGGCGACACCGTCATCCAGACCTACGAGGTGACGGCCGACGCGCCGGGCGGCGGCGAAAGGACCGTGCGCGGCATGGACATCTACAAGGTCCGCGACGGCCTGCTCACCCGAAAGGACGCCTTCTGGAAGCAGCTCGAATAGCGTTGCCGGCGCGCCGGCTCCCGGGCGGCTTTCGGCGGTAATCCGTGCCCCGGTTTGTGCCCGGCTTTCGGCGCCCGCTATTCTCGCCGCCCCGACCCGATGTTCCTGCAAGGCGGACCCCATGACCCAGGAGACGGCCCTCTATGAACGCGACGGCGCGATCGTCACGATCACGCTCAACCGGCCCGAGAAGCTGAACGCCTTCGACGATGCGGCGGTGGAAGCGCTTTCGGAGGCGCTCGCCCGCTTCGACACCGACGCGCAAGCCAATGTCGCGGTCCTGCACGGGGCGGGGCGCGCCTTCTCCACCGGGGCGGATGTGCTGCGCCGGCAGCTGCGGCCGCGCGAGGAGCTGGAACGGTTCGGCGGGCCACAGGGGCGCGGGGCGGATTCCGGGCGCCTGTTCACCCATGCCGTCAACTGGAAGCCGGTGGTCGCCGCCGTGCATGGCTATGTCATGGGGCTCGCGGTCGGCATCGCGCTCGACTGCGACCTGCTGGTGGCCGAGGCCGGCACGCGCTTCCAGATCACCGAAACCTCGCGCGGGCTCGGCGGCTCGGTCTATTGGGGGCTGATGCGGTTGCGGGGCGCAGGCGCCTTCGGCGACGAGGTGGCGCTGACCGGGCGGTGGTTCACGGCCGAGGAGGCCGCGGCCGCGGGCGCCATCAACCGCCTGGCGCCCGCCGGCGGCCATCTCGAAGCCGCCCGCGAACTTGCGGAGGCGCTGAACGCCAACCCGCCCTTGAGCGTGCGTTCCACCGTGCGGGCGCGCCGGCGCGAGATTGCGCGGGTGCGCTCGGAACTCTCCGCCGCCGCGCAGCCGGAACGGCTCTATCTCACCGAGGATTTCCACGAGGCGGCGCTCGCCTTTAAGGAGAAGCGTCAGCCCCGGCCGTTCAGGGGCCGCTGACGGGGTCCAGCCCCTCCAGGACCGGGCGGAAGCCGACCAGTATGTGCTTCAGCCCGGCCGGGCGGCTGTGGCGGGCGGCCGGGCGGCAGACGCCGCAGCCGCTGTCGTCCCAGGACCCGCCCTTGACCAGGAAACGCCCGGGCCGGGCCCCGGTCGCGGTCCACTCGAAGACCTGGCCCGCGGCGTCCAGCAGGCCGAAGGGCGAAGCGCCGTCCGGGAATTGCCCGACCGGCAGCGTGTCGAACGGGCCGCCGTCATGGCTGTTGAGGCGTCCGGGCGCGAATTCGTCGCCCCAGGGGAACCTGCGGCCATCCGCGCCGCGCGCTGCCTTCTCCCATTCGAGCGCGGTCGGCAGCCGCCAGACGCGCCCGGTGCGGGCCGAGAGCCACGCCGTATAGGCCCGCGCGTCCTCATGCGAGACCAGCACGACGGGATGCTGCGCCCGGCCCTCCGGCGGATGCCCTCCCTCCCAGGCGTGGCGGCGGGTGCGGGGATAGGGGTGGATCAGGCCGTAGCCCTTCCAGGTGCCGGCATCGACATCGGGCGCGCTGCGCCCCGTTTCGGCGATGAAGGCGGCATATTGCGCATTGGTGACGGGCGTGCGGGCGATCCGGAAGCCCGGCAGGCTCAGCGTCCGGCGGTCGCGCTCGCCGTCATACCAGCCCTGCCGGCGGGTGACCGAATGGCCGTAGGCGGCTTCGTCCAGCCGGTAGGCGGCCTCGCGTTCCGCCGCGTCGGAGCCGGCGATGAAGCTCCCGGCCGGCACCGGGACCGTTTCCGGCAGGTCCGCGGCGGCCGTTCTGAAGGCCGCCAGAACCAGTGCTCCCGCCAGCGCGCCGCGCATTTCTGCATCCCCTTTTCCGATGGACAGGCGAGCCTTCCTGCGCGCCGCGCGCAAGGCCCGCTCACGCAGTTGTGACCGGGATCGTCCGTTTTCCGGGCTGCCATATCGGTTAGCATCGAGGCAGGCGATTTCCGGATCGTCCGGAGCATTATCGGGAAAACCAAAATCGGGAGAACTGCCATGAAATTCTATAAGGCCCGCCTGCTTTCCACGGCGGTCATCGGCGTGGGCATGGCTGTCGGCTCCGTCGGCGCGGCCAGCCTCTCCGGCACCGCCTATGCCGCCTGCAAGCCCGCAGCCTGCGCATGCAACCCCTGCAAGCCGGAATGTGTGTGCAATCCGTGCAAGCCGGCCTGCGGCGCGTGCAGTCCCTGCAAGCCCGCTTGCGGCGCATGCAGTCCGTGCAAGCCGGCCTGCGGCGCATGCAGCCCGTGCAAGCCCGCTTGCGGCGCGTGCAATCCCTGCAAGCCGAAGAAGGCCTGCGGCGCTTGCAACCCCTGCAAGCCGAAGAAGGCCTGCGGCGCTTGCAACCCCTGCAAGCCCAAGAGCAACTGACGCCTTCATGGGCAGCGGCCGGCCTTCGGGCCGGCCGCGCTTTTCCGGGACCGCGGCGCCGAGAGGCGCCGCGCCCGTTTCAGGCGGCGTCCAGAACCGCCTGCGCTTCCGGCTCCAGGTCGAGCTGCAGGGCGTCGTTGAAGCGGTTGAACGCGCCGCAGAGCGCGATCCGCCAGGTCAGTTCGACGATCTGCTCCTCGCTGAAATGCGCTTTCAGGCGCTCGAAAATCCTGTCCCGCATGCGCCCGGCGCGGTCGTTGACCTGCACCGCATAGTCCACCACCAGGCGGTCGACCTCATCGAGCTCCGGGTGGTTTTCCGGATCCTCCAGCAGGCTCGCGACACCGGCGGCGCTCATGCCCTCCACGGCCAGCATCGGCCCGTGATGGGCCACGCAATAGTCGCAGGCATTGCGTTGCGAGACCGCGACCAGCGCCAGCTCCAGATAGCGCCGGGGCAGCACGGCTTCCCGCCGGAGCGCGGTGAGCAGGCCGAAAGTGTGCTCCAGAACGGGTGGCCGGCGGCCAAGCGCGCCGACCAGGCTGGCGAAGGGGCCGTAGGACGCCGCGTCGTCCATGAGCGGATGCAGGGCAGGCGGCACGTCTTCCCGTGCCGCGTAAGAGATGCGGGCCATCGGAGAAGCCTCCCTTAACCGATTTCAACAACGATGTTGCCGTAGCCGTCCAGCCGGGCCGTATCTCCCGGCGGCACAAGGCAGGTGGCGTCATATTCCTCGACGATCAGCGGACCCGGGCGCGGGTCCGGGCCGAGGTCGCCGCGCGCGAGCACCGCGGCGTCCCGCCATCCGTGCTCGCGGCCGAACCAGGCGCTGCGGCTGCCGGCCCCGCCCGACGGTTCGGGCGGCGGCGGCGGCGGCGTGCTGTCGAGGGACAGGCCGCGCCCGACGACCTGCGCGGTCATCAGTTCCACCGGCTCCTCCGGCCCGGCCCGGTGGCCGTAAGTGCGTTCGTGCTCCACGCCGAACGCCTCCTCCAGCGCCGCGATCCATGCCTTGTCCACCCGGCCCGGCGGCGCCATGACCTGAAGCTCGAAGATCTGGCCGTGATAATGGAGCTGCGCGCTGCGGGTAAGCGTCCTGCGCTCGGCGGGGATGCCGTCGGCTTCCAGCTGCGCGTTCGCCTCCTCCTCCAGCGCCGCCCATGCGGCTTCGAGTTCCGCCGGGTCGGCGCCGCGCAGAATCCGGCGATGCGCATGGGAATAATGGTGCTCGACCTCGGCATGGAGCAGTCCGAAGGAGGAGAACAGACCCGGCGACGGCGGCACGAGAACCCGCTGAATGGCGAGTTCGCGCGCCATGCCGGCGGCGAACAGCGGCCCGTTGCCGCCGAAGGCGAACAAGGCGTAGTCGCGCGGGTCGCGTCCCCGCTCGGAAGAGACGGCGCGAATGGCGCGGATCATGTTCGAGGCGGCGATCCGGTGGGCGCCGAGCGCCGCGTCCTCCGGCGCCAGGCCCATCGGCTGCGCCACGGAGCGCTCGAAGGACGCGCGCGCCGCCTCGAAGTCCAACTTCAGCGCGCCGCCGACGAGATAATCGGGGTTCAGGTATCCGAGCAGCAGGTTGGCGTCGGTCAGGGTCGGCTCCGTGCCGCCGGCGCCGTAGCAGACCGGCCCCGGATCGGCGCCCGCGCTCTCCGGCCCCACCTGCATGGCTCCGGCCGCGTCGAGGCGGAGCAGCGAGCCGCCCCCGGCGCCGACTTCGGCCAGGTCGATGGCCGGCGTCTTGACGACATAGCCGGCGCCCGTCATCAGCCGCGAGCCCGCGATCACCCCGGCCCCGACGCTGAATTCGAGTGCACGGGAAACCTCGCCGCGTTCGACGATGGACGCCTTGGCGGTGGTGCCGCCCATGTCGAAGGTGAGCACATTGTCGAGGCCGACGGCCTGCGCCAGCGCCTGCGCGCCGATCACCCCGCCGGCCGGCCCGGATTCGACGATGTGCATGGGCAGGTTGCGCGCCGCCTGGGAGGGCATGAGCCCGCCGCTGGACTGCATCAGCAGCAGCGGCGCGCTAGTGCCGATGTCGGCGAAGCCTTGCTCCAGCCCGGCCAGGTAGCGCGAGACCACCGGCTTCAGGCAGGCATTCACGACCGTGGTGGAGGTGCGCTCATATTCCTTCGCCTCGGGCAGCACGCGGTGGCTGACGCTGGTTTCGAGTTCCGGCGCGAGGCGCTCGATGATCCCGGAGACGATTTCCTCGTGGGCGGCGTTGGCGTAGCTGTGCAGCAGCGCCACGGCGATGGCCTCCACCCCTTCGTCCAGCAGGCGCCGGACCGCGGCCTCGGCCTCTTCCGGGTCGAGCGGCGTCTGGACCTCGCCTTCATGCGTCACGCGCTCGGCGACGGTGCGGCGGAGATAGCGCGGCACCAGCGGCGGCGGCTTCTGCCAGGCGATGTCGTAAAGGCGCGGCATGCGGAGATTGCGGATCTCCAGGATGTCGCGGAAGCCTTCGGTGGCGATCAGTCCGGTCTTCGCCCCCTTGCCTTCCAGGATGGCGTTGGAGGCGACCGTGGTGCCGTGGCGCAGTTCGGCGATATCGGAGCCGGAGAACGCGCCCTCGGCGATCAGCCCGGCGAGCGCCTCGACGATGGCGCGCGCGTAATTGTCCACGGACGAGGAGACTTTGCGGGTCAGCAGCCGCCCGTCCCCGTTGAGGCAGACGATGTCGGTGAATGTGCCGCCGATATCGATCCCGAGGCGCCAGCGGGCTTCAGTGTTTTCCATAAGTCATCGCTCTTGTAGGTCCACCGCCCGGCCCGCAGGCCGGAATTCCCCGCAGTCGCGACGAATTCGCGCCCACTCGTCCATTTTCGCCATGTAACGGCAACCCGGCTACGGCGCGCGAAAGGTAGCAACGGAACCTGCAGCCGTCACCATGCGCTTGTCACGGGGCGCCGCTCCGGGGATGCGGGCCGCTATCCGCTTCGTTCGAGAGCCGTCTCGCGGACGATCTGCACGAGCCTGCGGAACGGCGGCAGTTCTTCCGCCGAGCGGCGCACGACGTAACCCGACCGGTAGCGGGTTTGCCCGGTTTCCACCGGCAGGGGCCGGAGGAACTGCCCCGGGAGCCGCTCGAGACAGGAGAGCGGCAGCAGGGCGAGGTACGGGCTGCCTTTCATGATGGAAAGGCTGGCGCTGTTGGTTTGCAGGACGATCTTCGCGCGGATGCCCGTAGCCTCGTAGAGCCGGTCGAGCACGTCCGAGAGCGGGGGCTCGTGGCAGAATTCGACCCAGGGGCAGCGCGCGAGGTCTTCGGTCTCGACGGTCCGGGAGAAAAGCGGATGGCCGCGCCAGGCGACAATGCCCGCGGCCACTTCGAGAAACCGCTCGCGCCGAAGCGATGCGTTGAGTATCTCGCCGGCGTCGGTGCCGCCGCAGTGCAGATCGTTTTCGCCGTCGTCCAGGAGTCGGAGACCCTCGGTGCGACTGACGGTCCGGAGCCTGATCTCAACACCCGGACTATCCTGGTGGAACCGGGCGAGCGCTTCGGGCAGGATCGCCTCGCACCATGTCGGGCTGGCCGTGATACGGAAGCTGCCGGTTCTCCCGGACCGGGCTGCGTCCAGGGCCTCTTCGGCGGCCTCGATCTCGCGCAGGACGCGCCGCGCCAGGCCGCTGACGGTGGCGCCCAGCGCGGTCAGGCGCACGCCGTGCGGCAGGCGCTCGAACAGCCGGCCCCCGAACTGGCGCTCCAGCCGGGCAATGACGCGGGTGAGCGCCGGCTGCGTTATGGCCAGCCGGTCGGCAGCGGTGGCGATCCGTCCTGCATCGACGACGGCAAGAAGCCGGACAAGATCGCTGCGCTTCTCGAACATGGTGCGGTTCAGCGCGTCGAACGGATCTGGCAAAGACGGGGAAATGAAAGCATAGATTGTGTTGCCGATCGGCCTCGAAACCGTGCGCCGCGCAGCCGACCGAGGACAGGAACCACCGTCGACATTGCGTTGTGGCACACACCAAATCAGATTGACTAGAGGACTCAAAACGGAAAAGAAAATGCTGTTGAGAGGAAAATCCATGCCGGAAGGGCATAGGTGACTGAACAATCCGTTCTGGGCAGGCGCCCCCGGCCCTCGCCGCCGCGGGCCGGGCCCCTCCGATGTCGGGGTTGTCGTCTCGACCCTGCCGGCTGTCGAGCCTACTGGATTCACACATCGTGTTTGAGTTGGTATCCGCGTTGTATGGCACGGAACTGGTAGAGGCCATGGAGCATGACGACGGGTCCGGGTTTTCCATAGTATCCGGTCCATCCTCCGAGGCGTGCGCAGACCCATGCG
>JAJEAZ010000541.1 GCA_022824105.1 Alphaproteobacteria bacterium | reverse complement strand
GCCGGGAAAGAACTCCATCGTCTGCTGTGCGAGCGGATGCTGCCTTGCGCGCTCGAACAGGTCCCGCCGGATGTCCTCATGCTGCTCCGCCAGCGTGGCCTCGCCGCCATCGTCCACGGCGGACACCGTCCACGGCCGGCCCGTCCACTTCGTGAGGCGCGCGCCGATATCGGCGGCGAAGCTCGCAGGCGCCTTCTCGCCGAGCCTGAGCGCGATATGCCCGGGCTCGAAGGAGACCAGATGCGCGTCGCGGACCAGATGCGAATAGAGCAGCGGCTCGCGCCGCTCCTCGAACAGCGCCGCCACGGCCTCGAAGTCCGGCAGCTCGACCGGTTTCGGGGGCTCGGGAGCCGGCGCCTCCTCGGCCGGCTCCGCCGGCTCGGCGGCCCCGGCGTCAGCCGGGTCTTCCCCGGTCGGAGGAGGCGGTTCGCCGCGCGGGGCGGGAGCCGGCGGCGGTTCGACCTTCGCTTGCGGCGGCGCCGGCGCGCCCGACCGAAGCCGGGCTATCGCCTCGGCCGGCGTCGGCAGGCTCGCGGCATAGGCGATGCGCAGCAGCACCATCTCGAAAGCCGGCTTGGCGGACGGCGCGGTATTCACCTCCTGGATGCCCTTCAGCACGAGTTGCCACACGCGCGTAAGCGCCGGCATGGACAGGGCTTCGGCGAGCTTGCGCCCGCGCACCCGCTCCGCTTCCGGCAGCGCGGCATCCTCCGCCTCCGCCGGCACGACGCTCGCGCGCGTCAGCCGGTGCACCAGCTCCGCCATGTCCTGCAGCACAAGGCCCGGATCAGCGCCGGCCCGGTACATCTCGTCGAAGCGGTCGAGCGCGGCCGCCGGCTCGCCGCGCATCAGCGCCTCGAACAGGTCGTAGATGTCGAGCCGGTCGGAAAGGCCCAGCATTTCGTTCACGGCGTCGGCCGCGATCCTGCCGCCATCGGCCTCGGCGATCGCCTGGTCCAGCATGGAGAGGCCGTCCCGCACCGAACCGTCGGCGGCGCGCGCGATCCGCGCCAGCGCTTCCGGCTCGATGTCCGCGCCTTCCTGCGCGAGGACGCCCTGGAAATGCGCCTCCAGCATCTCGACCGGGACCCGGCGCAGGTCGAAGCGCTGGCAGCGCGAGAGCACCGTTACCGGAACCCTGCGGATCTCGGTGGTGGCGAAGATGAATTTCACATGCCCCGGCGGCTCTTCCAGCGTCTTCAGCAGGGCGTTGAAGGCCTGGCGCGAGAGCATGTGCACCTCGTCCACGATATAGACCTTGAACCGCGCCGAGACCGGGCGGTAGCGGGCCGCCTCGATGATCTCGCGCACATCGTCCACGCCCGTGTGCGAGGCCGCGTCCATCTCGATGACATCGACGTGACGGTCGTCGGCAATCGCCGTGCAGGCCTCGCACACGCCGCAGGGTTCCTCGGCCGGCTCCTCGCGCTTGCCGTCGGGGCCGAGGCAGTTGAGCGCGCGGGCGAGGATGCGCGCCGTCGTCGTCTTGCCGACGCCGCGCACGCCGGTGAGCATGAAGGCATGCGCGATCCGTCCGGTCCGGATGGCGTTGGTGAGAATGCGCACCAGCGCTTCCTGGCCGATCAGGTCGGCAAAGGCGGCGGGCCGGTATTTGCGGGCCAGCACCCGGTAGGCGGCGGCAGTCTCGCTCATCGCCGGCAGTCTAGCCCATCGGGCGAAGTCGTTTGCCAGAACATTCGGGAAAACAGAGACCGGCAGGCGACCCGGACCGGAAACTCGTTACGGCTGCTTCCTTCCGGACCTGACCGGGTTGGCGAGGGGTCCGCCCGCCGCCGGCCTCCGCCGTTTCTATAGCAGCAGGGGGCCGCTCAGGCCAGCGCGAAGAAGGCTTCCAGGCGCTCAGCCGTCTCTTCGGGCATCTCCTCCGGCAGGAAATGGCCGCAGGCGATGCCCTCGCCCTCCACCCGGTCCGCCCAGCGGCGCCAGGTTTCGAGCACCGAGTCCCGCTTGTGCGGACGCCCCTTCGCGCCCCAGAGCGCCAGCAGCGGCGCGGCGATGCGCCGCCCCGCCTGGCGGTCCGCGGCGTCGAGCTCGCAGTCGATGGTGGCGCCGGCGCGGTAATCGTCGCAGGTCGCGCGGATCGTCTCGGGGTCCCGGAAGGCGGCCAGATAGTCCGCCATCGCCGCTTCCGCGAAGCAGTTCCGGCCCGACCAGCGCCCCGTCATGCTCTTCAGGAACCAGTCCGGATCGCGCCCGATCATGGTCTCCGGGAAGGGCGCGGGCTGGGCCAGGAAAAACCAGTGGAAGGAATCCAGGCTTCCGCGCTGCCCCTGGCGCTCGAACTGCTCAAGGGTCGGCACGATGTCGAGCACCGCGATGCGGGCGACGCGCTCCGGGTGGTCGAGCGCGAGGCGGTAGGCGACGCGCCCGCCCCGGTCGTGCCCCGCAAGGCAGAAGCGCCCATGGCCGAGGCGTTCCATGACGCGCACCATGTCCGCCGCCATGGCCCGCTTGGAATAGGGGCGGTTTTGCTCGTCGTTCGGCGGCTTGCCGCTTCGCCCGTAGCCGCGCATGTCGGGGCACACCACGGTAAAGCGCGCCGCCAGCCGGGGCGCGACCTCGTGCCAGATGGCGTGGGTCTGCGGGTAGCCGTGCAGGAGCAGCACGGGCGGGCCGCTGCCGCCGATGCGCAGGTGGATCGGAACCCCGTCGCCCTCGACCCGCCGTTCCCCGAAGCCTTCGAACATCGGCAAAAATCCAGTACGAACAAGGGGATGGTGGGTCCGACAAGACTTGAACTTGTGACCTCCGCCATGTCAAGACGGCGCTCTAACCAACTGAGCTACGGACCCCAAGAAGGCGCGCAACCTAACGACCTGCGCACGGCTGCGCAAGCGGGCGGACGAGTGGCCGCTGGCGCGGTTCTCGCCTGAACACCGGGACGCCGGGCATTGTTTCGCGCTATATGCTGCGTCCATGCGTTTGGATCGTCTCACCTGGCCGGAGGTCGGGGCCTATCTCGACCGGTCGAACGGCATCCTGCTGCCGGTCGGCTCGACGGAACAGCACGGGCCGAACGGGCCGCTAGGCACGGACGCGCTCTGCCCCGAGGGGGTAGGGCGGGAGGCGGCGGAGCGGCTCGGCATTCTCGTTGCGCCCACGCTCAGGCTCGGCGTGGCGCCATACCACATGGCCTTTCCGGGGACGATCACGCTGACGCCGGAGACCTTCCAGGCGGTCCTGAAGGAGACAATCACCTCGCTTGCACGGCACGGATTTGACCATGTCTATGTGCTGAACGGGCATGGCGGCAACATTCCCTTCATCCGGGGCGTCCTGAAGGAACTGAAGTCCCCGCGCTGCAGGCTGCACAGCTGGTTCGCCGGCCCGCGGGTGCGCGCGCTCGCCAAGGACCTCTATGGCAAGGCCGAGGGCCTGCACGCCACGCCGTCCGAGATTGCGCTCGCCTGGCATGTCGCGCCCGAGACCCGGCGCGAGGACGTGGCCATGACGCCGGAGCGCGCGCCCGGCGGCTTCGAGAAGGAGCCGGACGCCTTCCGGGCGCGGTTCCCGGACGGGCGCATCGGCTCCGAGGCTGCGCTCGCCCGCGCCGAAGACGGCGCCAGGCTGCTGGAAGCGGCCGTAGAGGACGTAATCGAGGATTACCGGGCCTTTACCGCGTAATTGTCCCCTCCGCCGCCAGCGCATCGATTTCCGCTTCGTCGAAACCCGCCTCGGCCAGGATCTCGACCGTTTGCTCGCCGACGGCCGGGGGCTGGCGGCGGAGGCCGAAATCGTGGGCGCCGATCTCGACGGGCAGGCGCGGCAGCCGCGTCGGCGGGCCGCCCGGAAGCTGCACGTCCATCAGGCGGCCCTCATGGTTGAGTTGCGGGTCGTCGAACAGGTCCACCGGCTTCGCCACGGGCGAGAAGGGCACGGCGATCTGCTCCAGTATGGCGGTCATCTCGGCCAGCGTGCGCGCCCTGACGATCTCCGCGATGCGGGCGGCGATCCGGTCCCCCTCGACCACGCGGCTCTCATTGGTGGCGTTGCGGGGGTCGGCGAGTTCGTCCGCCCAGCCGAAATGCCCGCACCATGCGCGCCAGTGATTGTCGCTGGTGATGCCGATGAAGACCTGCTCGCCGTCACCGGTCTCGAAGGTCTCGTAGATCGCCCAGGCGCGGGCGCGGGCCGGCATGGGCTGCGGCTCGCGGCCCGTGGCGCTGATGCCGGCCATGTGTTGCGACATGAGGAAGGCGGTCGACTCGAACAGCGCCGACTTCACGAATTGCCCCTTGCCGGTCGCCTCGCGCTCCTTCAGCGCGCAGAGGATGCCGATGACCGCATAGCTGCCGCCCATGATGTCGATGATCGAGGTGCCGGCGCGCAGCGGCCGGCCGGGCGGGCCGGTCATGTAGGCAAGCCCGGCCATGAACTGCACCACCTCGTCGAGCGCGGGCCGGTTCTCATAGGGCCCGGAAAGGAAACCCTTGAGGGAGGCGAAGATGAGGCGCGGATTGATCCGGCTCAGGGTCTCCCAGCCGCAGCCGAGCCGCTCCATGGTGCCGGGCGCGTAATTCTCGATGACGACGTCGGCCTGCGCGGCGAGCCGGTGGACGACCTCCCGGCCGCGGTCCGACTTGAGATCGACGGCCAGCGAGCGCTTGTTGCGGTTGAAGCCGCCGAAGAAGCCGGCGGCGAAGCCCGGCAGGCGGCGGGTCTTGTCGCCGTCGGGCGCCGGCTCGACCTTGATGACGTCCGCGCCGAGATCGGCGAGCACCAGGCCGCAACTCGGCCCCATGATCGTCTGGCAGAACTCCAGCGCCCGGGTGCCGGCAAGCGGGAGCGGGGCGTTTTCGGTCATCTGTCGCGAAACCTGTGCTTCGGGGAATCGATCCGCAGACTATGGGCCATTCCCGCGCCGGCTGCGACCGGGACCGTTTGTCCGGCGGCAATGCGGTCTCCGTGAAATGGATTTCATGCAAGTAATACCAACGGTCGTCGATCGGAACCAATGGCGACGCCGCCCCCTTCGACAGGCTCAGGGCAGGTTCTTCCGTCGTGCGCGGACTTGCTCCGGTTCTTTGTTTCTTCATCCCGAGCGGTCGCGAAACGGCATATCGAGCGCCTTGAGATTATTCCGCCTGTGCAACGGGTTGTGAGAAAAATACCCGATGTCTTCATTTTTGTTCCCGATATGGACTTGACTTTTGCCGGTATGGTGTAGAATGAAAGTAGAGAGAGGCGGCTTCCGGGGCCGCCTTTCCGCTTTTCTGCAGAAGGCAATCAGCTGGGGCCGCGAAAAATGACCCCGGCGCGAGCGGACGGGAGGCGTGCGCCCTGCGTCTCGCGCGCGCAATCAGCCGCGCGAACCGCGCCGGCGCCGACACCCGCCCGCCCGCACACGCGATACGCGCGAAACAGGGACACCCGTCCTTTGCCTGGAAGGAGGCGACGCATGACCGTGAACGATCCCCGACCCGCACTGGCGGCAACACTGGCCGCAAGGCTGGCGCCCGCCGCCGAAGCCCTCGCCGCAGCCTGTGCGGAAGACGCCAGCCCCGAGCCGCCGCCCCCGGACGACCGCGCCCGCGCCGAACATCACCGCGCCGCCCGCGCCCGGCTCCACCATCTGCGACAACTCCTCGCCCTGCTCGACTGGAGCGCCAGGCACCTGTCCGAACCCGAACCGCAGCCGGAGCCTGTCGAGGAACCGTGGGAACCGCCGCCCCCCATCCTGTCCGACTATGACGGCAGCAGGGACGAATGCCACTGGGGCGACCGGAAACATGTCGGCAGGCTCAACACGCCCGAATACAGGGCATGGGAAGAACGCCCACGCCGCCGCGATGAGCGCGATGAGCGGGAGGAGGAGGAAGCCGAAGCCCTGGCTGCACGGGCCCGCGGCGGCGGGGACGGCGACCGGGAGGAGCATGATATTTCATGACATTTCGAGCGCCAGGCTAACTGGTGTGGGGGTAGCGGGTGAAAGTCCTGCGGAACGAAGGAGTAGCCGACCGCGTTTCCACCGCGAGCCGTGCGTTACCGGTCGTGAGGCCGTTGACGAAGCGTCGGTAGCGG
>JAJEAZ010000249.1 GCA_022824105.1 Alphaproteobacteria bacterium | reverse complement strand
GGCGGACCCGGCAAACGGGGCGCTTGCAGTGACGGCGGCGCGGGGTTCATGGTGCGGACGGTCGCCGGAGGGGAGCCCGATTGTGGCGCGCGTTCGCAACATCCTGTTCATCATGACGGACCAGCTTCGCTGGGACTATCTCTCCTGCTACGGCCATCCGGCCCTGGAGACGCCCCATCTTGACGCTCTGGCGGCGAAGGGAGCGCGCTTCACGCGCGCCTACTGCCAGTCGCCGATCTGCGGCTCGTCGCGCATGTCCTTCTATACCGGGCGCTACATGTTCAGCCACGGCGCCACCTGGAACAATATCCCGCTGGCGGTGGACGAACTCACGCTCGGCGACTGGCTGCGGCCGCTCGGGCTGCGCACCGCGCTGGTCGGCAAGACGCATATGGCCGCCGACCGGGAAGGCATGGCCCGCCTCGGCATCGACCCGGCAAGCAGTACCGGCGTGCTGCTTTCGGAATGCGGCTTCGAGCCTTACGAGCGCGACGACGGGCTGCATCCCGACATCGGCGTCGATCCGGACCTCGCCTACAACCGCTGGCTCCGGGAGCGCGGCTATGACAGCCCGAACCCCTGGCACGACTTCGCCAACTCCGCCGAGGGGCCGGGCGGCGAACAACTCTCCGGCTGGTATCTGCGCTATGCGCCGCTGCCGGCCCGCGTGAAGGCGGAGCATTCCGAGACTGCCTACATGACCGGGCGCGCGATGGAGTTCATCCGCGGGCAGGGCGAGGAGCCCTGGTGCCTCCACCTCTCCTACATCAAGCCGCACTGGCCCTATATCGCGCCCGCGCCCTATCACGGCCTCTACGGGGCCAATTCCGTCATCGCCGCCAACCGGCACGAGGATGAGCGCCGGGACCCGCATCCGGTCCATGCCGCCTTCATGGCCCACGAGGACAGCCGGAGCTTCTCCCGCGACGAGGTGCGCCGGGCCGTCATCCCCGCCTATATGGGCCTGGTCAGGGAGATCGACGACCATATGGGCCGCCTGTTCGCCTTTCTGGAGGAGCAAGGCCGGATGGAAGACACCATGATCGTCTTCACCAGCGACCATGGCGACTATCTGGGCGACCACTGGCTCGGCGAGAAGGAGCTGTTCCACGAGGAAAGCGTGCGCATCCCGCTGATCCTCTACGACCCCTCGGGGATTCCCGGCGCGGTCGTCGACGACCTGGTGGAGTCCATCGACCTCGTGCCGACCTTTGTCGAGGCGGCAGGCGGCGAGGCCCAGCCCCACCGCATGGAAGGGCGCTCCCTGCTGCCGCTGCTGCGGGACGGAAAGGCGGAACGGCGCGACGCGGTGTTCGCCGAGACCGACTACGCCCACCGCGCCGCCCGGCTTACGCTCGGGCGCGGCGTCGAGGAGTCCCGCGGCTACATGGTCCGCACCGAACGCTGGAAATACCTGTTCTGGGAGGGATACCGCCCGCAACTGTTCGACCTCGCCGAAGACCCGCTGGAGCGCACCGACCTCGGCAGCGACCCGGACCACGCCGCCACGCGGGCCGAACTCCACGAGCGCCTGTTCGCCTGGCTCAGGGCGCGGCGCACCCGCACCACGCTCTCCGACGCCGAAGTGGCGCGGCGCACCGACGGCAGCCGCAAGCGCGGCTTCATCATCGGAGTCTGGTAGCGCCCGGTAATTCTTGCCCTTATGCTGCGCCGAAGCCCATGTCGGAAACGCGAACCCTCATCCTCACCGGCGCCAGCCGCGGCATCGGCCATGCCACGGCCATCAAGTTCATGGATGCCGGCTGGCGCGTCATCACCTGCTCGCGGCAGTCCTTTCCGGGCGGCATCTGCCCGTGGGGCGCCGGGCCGGAGGACCATATCGAGGTGGACCTGTCCGACCCCGAAGGACTGGCGGTCACGATAGAGGAAATGCGCAAGCGGCTGACGGACGGGCGCGTGCATGCGCTGGTGAACAACGCGGCCGTCTCGCCCAAGGGCGACGACGGCGGCAGGCTCGGCGTGCGCGACACGCGCCTCAGCGCCTGGCACCATGTCATGCAGGTCAATTTCTACGCCCCGCTGATGCTCGCGCGCGGGCTGGCGCGCGAGCTGGCGGCGGGCAGCGGCTCGGTGGTCAATGTCACCTCCATCGCCGGGGGCCGGGTGCACCGCTTCGCCGGCCCGGCCTACGCTACCTCGAAGGCCGCGCTGGCGGCGCTTACCCGCGAGATGGCGGCGGAATTCGGACCCGACGGCATCCGCGTCAACGCCATCGCGCCCGGCGAGATCGACACGCCGATGCTCTCCCCCGGCAGCGACGAGATCGTCCGAGCCATCCCGGTCGGCCGCATGGGCGAGCCGGGGGAAGTCGCGGATACGATCTATTTTCTCTGCACGGACGCCTCGCGCTACATCAACGGTGCCGAAATTCATGTAAACGGCGGCCAGCACGTATAGCCGGGGCGCGCGGCAGCTTCGGGAGGCCAGCAGATGGATTTTTCCCTGTTCGTCCACATGGAGCGGCTGACGCCGGACCGGGACCATGCCGAACTCTACCGGGAATCGCTTGAACTCTGCCGCATGGCCGACGAAGGCGGGTTCGAGGCCATCTGGACGGGCGAGCATCACGGGATGGATTTCACCATCACGCCCAACCCGTTCATCACGCTCGCCGACATCGCCAACAGGACGAAGAACGTCCGCCTCGGCACCGGAGCCATCGTCGCGCCCTTCTGGCACCCGATCAAACTGGCGGGCGAGGCGGCGCTGGCCGATATCGTGACAGGCGGCCGGCTGGAGCTCGGGATCGCGCGCGGCGCCTACAGCTTCGAGTATGAGCGGCTGTCGCCGGGTCTGGACGCCGCTTCGGCGGGCGCCGCGCTGCGCGAGACGGTGCCGGCCGTCAAGAAACTCTGGCAGGGCGATTATGAGCATGACGGGGAACGGTGGCAGTTCCCGAAGACCACCTCCTCCCCCAAGCCGCTCCAGCAGCCCCACCCGCCTCTCTGGATCGCAGCCCGCGATCCCGACAGCCACAAATTCGCCGTCTCCGAGCGATGCAATGTGCAGGTGACGCCGCTATGGCAGGGCGACGACGAGGTGGAGCGGCTGATGCAGCGCTTCGAGGACGCCTGCGCCGCGAACCCGGAAGTGCCGCGGCCGAGGATCATGCTGCTGCGCCACACCCATGTCGGCGCAGACGAAGAAGCCGTGGTCGAGGGCGCGCAGGCGCTCAGCCGGTTCTATTGCCATTTCGGCGCCTGGTTCCGAAACGAGCGGCCGATCAGCCAGGGCATGATGGAGCCGCTGACGGAAGAGGAGATGGCGAAGCTCGACATA
>JAJEAZ010000346.1 GCA_022824105.1 Alphaproteobacteria bacterium | reverse complement strand
GTAAATTCCGTGTCTCTTGGTACGATGTAGTCAATTCACCGCATTATCCCCCCTCGCGGTGACTTGCCCGATCCGGACATCGAAACCCCCATCCGGACGAATGGCAATCAGCCTGTGGCGAGCTGATACTCTCACAGTCTCAATCGCCGCTGCGGCTTCGATCCGCCGGGTTTGCCGGCGTCGATCTCCCGATCCCCCGTACAGCGCGAATCAGGCTTCCGACCCGCCGGGGCGGGCCTTGGGGGTCACACCCCACGCATCCGGGATGCAGGGGGCGCATGCGCGCGTTTGCGGCGCCCTGCGCGCGCCAGGTCCGCCTTCCGTCGCCTGTGGACGCCTCCCTGTTGTTGGATCGAGCGTGTATCGCACCGATACACGGCGTTTGTCACCACCGGGGCGGCGCTATGGCGCGCCTGTCATCGACCGGCACACGGACCGATACACGCCGAACACGGAATAAACACCGACCGATACACGACCGGCGTGCGCGTGAATTGCGTGGCCCTTTGTCAATTCCGGACCAATATGTGGGCGCCGGCCATCGATCCGGCCGCGATTTGCACCCGGCAGCCGCCTCAGCCCGACAAACCTCCGGTCAGCCCTCGCCTCCGTTGCAGGCGGATCGCGCTCTTGCACAAGTCCCTCGCGCACCGCCAGAACCCTTCGGAGTTGGTGGCATACCTGCCCCTGCCAGGTCAGGAAGAGGCGACGCCGACAGTGTTTGCACAGACGGAAAGTCCCGTCAGTGGGGAGCGGTTGAATGACACAAGACAGCGTCTGGAAGAACAATCCCCTTCTCATGATGATCCGGGCAAACGAACTCGGGCGGCTTGTGCAACATCTCGATTCGGAAAGGAGGGACGGCGTACGGCTTGAAGGAACAACTATAGCTGTGCCGGTTTTATTGTCCCTCGCCGTCGAGATCGGATTGAAGGCATGGCACCGCAGAGAGGGCAATGAGGCGCCATTCAAGACTCACGATCTTCTGGAGCTGTTCGATGGCCTGGGAGAGGACACCCGAAGACGACTTGAAGACAAGATGCCGGAATGGCCGGCCTATCCGGGCATCAGAACTGCGCTGCGCCAGAACAAGGATGTCTTCAAGGATTGGAGATACGCGCACGAACACGATGCCCTGTTCGCTGAAACCGGCGCCCTCAAGGCGGCGCTCAAGGCGATCGTCGACGAATTCATCGTGGAAATGCCTTCGGAGCGCCGCCTCAAGGGTTAAATCGATAGGGCCATGGCCTGCGTGAACGCGGCGCCGACACTCCGCGATGCGTCCCTTCGAGCGCGGCCCGGCTCAGTCGCCGGCACCCGAGCGCAGCGTTTCATGGAAGGCCCTGACCTCCGCGACCAGCGCGTCGACCTCGTCTTCGCGCCCTTCGCGGACCATCGCGTCGCGCTTTTCGGTCGCCAGGAACCAGGTGTAGCGGAACATCCGCTCGACCAGCGGCGCCATGGACGGGGCCACCGGAGGCGCGTCGCCGCCCTCCGGCGCACGCGCCAGTGCGAGAATCTTCTCGCGCACGAACTCCGCGGCCGGCATTTCGTGGGCGGCGGCGGCGCGTTTCACCTCTTCCCACTCCGATTCCGAGAACCGGATGCCCCGCGTCTTGCGGGCATCGCCCGACCTTTCGGCGGTATTTTCGGCGCCCGGCGCTTCGTTCCGACCGTCTTCGCTCATCGGTTCGCCCCTTCACGATGCCCCGACGGCGCCATCGACGGGCTTCGCCACCGCCCCGCACAACGGCCCGCGCTCGGCGGCATCGTCACAATCCGAGGTCCACGCCGCCCCGGCCGCGGTCGCGGACCGGCGCTTCGGGTTCCCGATATCGCCCTTGAGGCTGGCTACCACCGCCTCCTTCAGCACGGGATCGCGCTGGCGCATGATCTCGTCCATGGTCGCGGTCGGCATGCCGGCGGCCTGGAGCTGGGCGAAGGGCTTGCCGGCGTCCACCGCGTCGAGCTGCCTGGCGTCGCCCACCAGCACCACGCGGGGCATGCGCAGCTCGGCCGCGATGCGCAGCAGGTCGCGCGTCTGCACGGTCGAGGCGAGCGAGCCCTCGTCGACCACCAGGATGGTCTTCGCAAACGCGGCGCGCATTTCCCTGGCGCCCTTCGTCGTCAGCCTGCCCTCGCCGCCCGCCTTGTCGCCGAGGAAGAAGTAGCCGGCGTTCGTCTCCCGGTGGCGCATCGGCGTGCCCGGGAACGCCATCGAGAAGTTCGCGAGCGGCGTCAGGCCGAGCGCCCGGGCGTAGTCCGCGAAGTCCTCCTGGCGCAGCGGCCCGGGCAGCTCGCGGAAATGCGCGAACAGCTCCAGGGCGTGCGGCCAGGCGAGGAGTTCGCGCTGCTCCTCGTCCGTGTACCCCGAGAAGAAGAACTCGCCGGGCGCCCCCGACTCGTCGATCGTGGCGATGATGCCGCGTTGCGCGCCGGTCAGGCTGCGCGCCTCTTCCACCACCTTGCGCACCACGGTGTCGACGTCGAGGCTCGCGCTGATCCCGAGGATCGCCGCGGCCAGCCGGGACGCCCGGTCGCGCGGACCCGCGCCCTCCGGCGTCTCCCGCGCGTCGGTATCGCGCTCGGTCACGGCTCGCTCCCTTCCTTCGGGCGCCGCCGGACGCCGCGCCGGCAATCGATCGGTCCCGGTCTTTATTATAATCACACGAAATCGCTTATCCGCATATGATTTACTCACACGCTGGTGTCGCGTGCGCCGCCGTGGACGCCGCGTTGCCTCGGGCGCCTGCCTCCGGGCCACCAGGCGACGCAAACCCCACACGCGCCGAGGGCCTGGCCGACTCCGCCCCGCGCGCCTTACGCTCCCCCGGCTCCCGGCAGCGCGACCGTCGCGCGCAGTCCGCCTTTGGCACGGTTCTCCAGGCGGATGTCGCCGCCGTGGCCGCGCACGATGCCGCGCGCGATGGCGAGCCCGAGGCCGCTGCCCCCGGTCTCGCGGCTCCTCGACGCCTCCAGCCGCACGAAGGGCTCGAACACCCGCTCCAGGTCGGCGTCGGGAATCCCCGGTCCCTCGTCCTCGACGACGATGCGCAGCTCGGCATCGTCCCGCTCGATCCGCACCGCCGCCCGTCCGCCGTAGTCGGCCGCGTTCTCCAGCAGGTTGCGCAACGCCCGGCGCAGCGCCGCCGGCCGGCAGGCGACCAGGACCCGGCCCGAGTCTGCGACCGCGGTGTCCGCGACCGCGACGTCGTGCCCGAGCTCCGCGAGATCGCCGGCGACGCTGTCGACCAGGGCAAGAAGGTCGACGGTGCGGGTTTCTTCCCTCTGCATGTCCTCGCGGATGAAGGCGAGGGCGTCCTCGGTCATCCGCTGCATCTCGTCGAGCGCTGCGACGATCTTCGCCTTCGTCTCCGCATCCTCGACGAACTCGGCGTGCAGCCGCAGGCTCGTGATCGGGGTGCGCAGGTCGTGCGAGACCGCCGCCAGCATGGCGGTGCGGTCGCTTACGTAGCGGTCGAGCCGGGCGCGCATCAGGTTGAAGGCGCGCACCGTCTCCCGGGTCTCCTCCGGCCCCGCCTCGGACAGGTCGTCCACCGCCTCGCCGCGGCCGAGACGGCCCGCGGCGTTGGCGATGCCGCGCATCGGCTTCGCGAGGCGCCGTCCCGTGACGACCGCCACGGCCGCGATACCCAGCGCCGAGAGAAGGAAGACGGCCACGAACGCCAGGCCCCAGGCCGGCGCGCCGGGCGGCGGCCCCACCGCGACGTTGAGCCAGCGCCCGTCCGCCAGCGCCACCGACGCCGTGAACCAGTCGGGCTCCCCGTGGTCATGGCCGCCATCGTCGCGGTCCCCGCCGTGATCGTGATCGTCGTTATCGTTATCGTCATCGTCGCGATCATGGTCGTCGTCCCGATCGTCGTCATCCAGAAACCGCGTCCAGAGCGGCGCCACCCGGACCCGCTCCACGCGCACGCCGAGCGCCCGGGAGAGATCGTTGGCAATGACGGCCGCCCGCTCGCCGGCGCCGGCCTCGCCCACGAGCGGCTCGGCGGTCAGCGAGAACCGCGCAAGCTCCGTGCTCGCCGCCGCGATGACCGACCCGTGCAGCGCGGGCGGCGTGCCGCCGAGCAGCCGCGCCACCGTCGCCGTGCGCTGGACGGCATCGCCGCGGTGCGCGTGGCGCAGCGCCTCCAGGCGTTCCCAGGCGAACAGCGCGACGGCAACGCCCTGGGCTGCGGCGAGCGCGAGCAGCAGCAGCAGCGTGAGCTGGCCCGCGAGGCTCTTCGGTGCGACCCTCATCCGCGCTCGACCTTGCCCGCGAAGCGGTAGCCGCCGCCCCACACCGTGGCGATCAGCGCCGGGTTCTTCGGGTCGCGCTCGATCTTGCGCCGCAGCCGGCTCACCTGGTTGTCGACCGCCCGGTCGAAGGGCGCAGCGCCCCGGCCCCGGGTCAGGTCGAGCAGTTGGTCGCGCGAGAGCACCATGCCGGGGCGCTCCAGCAATGCCGCCAGCAGCCGGAACTCGCCCGCGGACAATGACGTCACCACGCCGGCCTCGTCGGTCAGCTCGCGCCGCCCGGCATCGAGCGACCAGCGGTCGAACCGGTACGCCCCGGCCGGCAGCGGCTCCCTTTTGGGCGGCAGGCTTTGCGCGCGCCGCAGCACCGCCCTGATGCGGGCGAGCAGCTCGCGCGGGTTGAACGGCTTGGCGACATAGTCGTCGGCGCCGACCTCCAGGCCGACGATGCGGTCGGTCTCCTCGCCCATGGCGGTCAGCAGGATCACCGGGATGCGCGTCGTCTCGCGCAGGTGCCGGCAGAGCGCGAGGCCGTCCTCCCCCGGCATCATGATGTCGAGCACGACGAGGTCGACCGCGGCAGCCTTGAGCGCCCGGCGCGCCGCGGCCGCGCTTTCTGCCGCGGTCACGCGCAGTCCGTGGCGCTCCAGGTAGCGCGCCAGCGGCTCGCGGATCTCGCGGTGGTCGTCGACCACCAGTATGTGCGGGGAGGCGTCCATGGGCGGAAACTTACGCGCCTTCCCCGGCGCCGCACGAAAACTTTGTAACAGGATGTGTCAGGACGCCGCCCCGACACGGGAAGCGACACTTCCGGGCCCTCGCCGGCAAGGTTCTGCGACATCCCCCGCCCATGTTGCCCTCAGCCATCGATGTCCGATGGACCAACCGGAAGAGGACACGACCGATGAATACCAGGACGAAGACACTCACCGCCATCGCCGTCGCCGCCGCCCTCGGCGGGGCGACGTTCGCAGGCATCAGCTACGCCGGCCACCGCGGCGGCGGCCACGGCATGGACTTCCTCGACAGGGGGCAGCTCGGGCTGTCCGCGATGGAGGTGTTCGCCGCCGTCGACGCGGACGGCGACGGCAAGCTGACCCAGGCCGAGATCGACAAGTTCCGCAACGACCGCCACGCGGCGCATGACGCAAACGGCGACGGCAACCTCAGCCTCGATGAGTTCGCCGGGCTGTGGCACGAGACCACGCGGCCGCTGACCGTGCGCGCATTCCAGATGCTCGACACCGACGGCGACGGCGTGATCGCCCGCGCCGAGTACGACCGGCCGCTCGCCGGCATCGTCCAGCGCCTCGACCGCAACCGCGACGGCGGCCTCTCGCTGCGGGACGCCCGCCACGACCGCGACGATCGCGACGGCTGGCGGGACGACGACTGATCCCGTCCCGGCGGCATCCCGGCAGACCAAGGCCGGGATGCCGTCCGCCCTCCGGGGCGCCGTTCCGCGCAACACCGACCGCCGCGGGGCGGCGCATTGAATCCCGGGCCGCACCCCCAATATCGAACGTCCCCGATCGATCGGGCGGCCCAGCGCCCGGTACCCAGGGCCCGACACGAGGAGCATGACCATGACCGAAGACCGCTACCGCCTCTCCGCGCGCCTGATGCACTGGCTCATGGCCGTGGGCTTCGTATTCATGTGGGGCTGCGGCTACGCGATGACGACGCTGGTCGCGGAGGACTCGCCGCTGGAGGAGTTCCTGTTCGACCTGCACATCTCGGTCGGCGTGACGCTGCTCGCCTTGCTCGTCGCGCGCATCGCGATCCGGCTGATCCACAAGCCGCCGCCGCTGCCGGATTCGATCCGGGGCATGGAACGCACCGCCGCGCATCTCGGCCACGCCGCGCTCTACGCGCTTCCCGCGCTGGTGATTGCAGTGGGCTGGGCCGAGACCAACTTCGGCGGTCACACCGTGCAGTGGTTCGGCGTCGCGATGCCGAAGGTCTTCCCCGAGACCGGCGAGGCGCTCCAGGACCTGTCCGCGAACGTGCACAAGTGGCTTGCCTACACCATGCTGGCGGTCGCCGCCGGCCACGTCGCGGCGGCGTTCAAGCATCGCTGGCTCGACGGCCACGACGTCATCCGCCGCATGACCTTCGGCGGCGGGTGAGGCGTCGCCATTCCGGCGCCGGGGACGCGGAGGGTCCGCGCCGCCTCTGGCGAGCGCCCGCGAGGGCTTCGACGAGCGCCCGGTCTCGATGACGGGCCCGGTCACGCAGAACGGGAGAGTCGCATCATGAACGACACGCATGCAGATTCCGGACGGACGGCGCCCTGCGGCGCCCTGAGCCGGCGCGCGTTCCTCGGCCGCGCCGCGGGCCTCGGCGCCGCGGC
>JAJEAZ010000155.1 GCA_022824105.1 Alphaproteobacteria bacterium | reverse complement strand
GCACTGCGGGAATGGGCCAATGCCGGGGAGGTTCGGGAATATGAGCAGAACGCGCGTCAGGATTGACCCGGACGATCCGCAGACGCTTCCTCCGGGACAGGTCGATTACCGGGTGCTGGACGGGACGACCGAAGAGGATATCGCGCGACAGGCGCGCGAGGACGATGCCGAGGCGATGCAGGACATGGCGCGCTTCGCCCGCCGGGTGCGCCGGCGTCTCGGGCTGACGCAAGTGGAGTTCGCGCGCCGCATAGACGTGCCGCAGGAAATGATCCGCAACTGGGAACAGGGCAAGCGCGGCCCTACGGGTGCCGCAAGGGCCCTGCTGAGAATCCTCGACAAGGCGCCCGAAGCGGCTTTGCGCGCGCTTACCTGACTTACAGACAGACTCATGCCAGCGGTCGCGATTCAGGACTCATGTTGAGGGCGTTCGGCTTGCCTCCCCTCGCGCCCGGCATTACCGGATTCACGCATCTGTTCCGGCGACTCCGCGGCGTACGCCCCCGACCGCCGCCCCGGCCTGGAATGCCGAGCAGTCCGAAACGGCTCCGCTCCGGTTCCCGTCGCCGGCATCCCATGAAAAATCTCCGGTGTTTTCATTTTTTGTTCCCAGACGGACTTGACATTTGGCGGTATGGTGTAGAATGAAAGTAGAGAGGCGGCTTCCGGGGCCGCCTTTCGGCGTTTCTGCAGAAAGCGACCGGCTGGGGGCCGAAAAAAAGCCCTGGCGGGAACGGACGGGCGAGGTGCGTCCGGCGTCTCGCGCGCGCAATCAGCCGCGCGAACCGCGCCGGCGCGATACGCCCGCCCGCGCCCGCGCACGCACGCCCGCGCGATGACGCGCGCGAAACAGGGACACCCTGTCCGGCCCTTTGCTTTGCATGGAAGGAGGCACCGATGACTGCAACCGACCCTCGCCCCGCCCTGGCGGCGAAACCGGCCGCAAGACTGGCGCCCGCCGCCGCGGCCCTTGCCGAAGTCTGTGCGCAAGACATGAACGCAGCGCCGCCGCCGGGGGACCCCGCCCGCGAAGGCCGGGGGCAGGCGGGGGAGGCGGTCAAGGAGTGAACCGCCATATGCCCGAACCGGCTGCGGAATATGCCCCATGCGTATGCGGAACATGACAAAACATGACACATCGCGAGGGAGGCCGAGCGCGCCTCATGACAAAACATGACACTCCATGACACGTCCGCAGGGGTCCGCCGCGCATGCTCCCCGACCGTCGCCCCGGCCCTCCTCTCGTCATGCCCGTCCTCATATCGTCATGCCCGGACTCGTTCCGGGCATCCATGCGGCCGTGCAGCGGAAGCGGTGGAAGGGGATGCCCGGAACGAGTCCGGGCATGACGGAAGAGCCTGTCGAAGGAGGGCGATCGGGCGGCGGGCGTCGAATCCGTCGTGGGTTCCGGTCAACGACCGCGGGTATCACCTCCCAGGAAAACGGGATGAGATTTCAGGGGCTGGCAGTGGCGCCCGGCAGGCGGCTCTGTCCCGAACTGCTCGCGCGCCAGCGCAAGATTGCTATGCGAGGGCGGCGGCGCGCACCTCGTCGGGCGTGAAGGGAATTCGCCGCAGCCTGAGGCCCGTCGCGGCGTGAACGGCATTGGCGATTGCCGCAGCCGTGGGGCCGGCCGCGGCTTCCCCCGCGCCGAGGAAGGGCTGCCGGCCGGGGTCGATCAGGACGGTTTCGAACGCGGGCGCATTGTCGAAGCCCAGGATCGGGTAGGTGTCCCAGTCCCGGCTGGCGATGCCGTCCCGGTCGAACGACACCGCTTCGTGGAGCGTCCAGCTTGCCGCCTGGATCACGCCGCCTTCGAGTTGCGCGGCAAGGCCGGCGCGGTCCACGATCTCGCCGGCATCGGCAGCGATGACGCAGCGTTCGAGCCGGATTTCGGCTGCATCGCTCACCGAGACTTCCATGACGACCGCAGCATAGGCGGCGCTGTTCTTGTATTGCGCGAATCCGAGCCCGCGCCCCCGGCCTTCCAGGCAGTCCGCGCCCGAAGGATCGAGGCGCGCCGCCGCCGCTTCGATGACGGCGCGGCCGCGAGGGTCCGAAAGGTGGCGGAGCCGGAAGGATACGGGGTCGCAGCCCGCTTCCCCCGCCAGTTCGTCCATGAAGGACTCGATGGCGAAGACATTGGCATAGGCGCCGAGCGAGCGCAGCGCCGAGACCCGGAGCGGCATGTCCCGCACCAGATGCTTGACAAGGCGCTTGTCGGGCAGGTCGTAGAGCGGATCCAGATTGCGGTGGATGCCCATATGGCGCCCCATCGCCGGGCCCATGACGGGCGGGGCCAGCGGCTCGGCGAGGAACCGGGCGGACAGCAGCCGCGCCGCGCCCATCCTGCCGGGGCCGGGGCGGGGCCGCATGGAATAGGTGTCGCTGTATGTCTCATGCGACCAGGCGGCGATCCTGCCATCCCCGTCGAGGCTCGCGCGCAAGTCCATCGAGGCGCAGGACCCGTAAGGCTCCCAGGCATGCTCCTCCCCGCGCGTCCATTTGAGCATGACCGGCCTGCCGGGCAGCGCGCGGGCGATGAGCGCCGCGTCGAAGGCGGCATCGTCGGCGCCGTTGTGGCCGTAGCAGCCGGAGCCGGGCGCGTGGATGACGCGGACCGCTTCAGGCGCCATGCCAAGCGCCTCCGCCAGCGCGGCGCGCAGGAAATAGACGCCCTGGCTGTGGGTATGGATGGTCAACAGGCCGTCGGCGAAGTTCGCCATAGCCGCCGACGGGCTGAGCGAGCCGTGCATCTGGTAGGGCCGTTCGTAGCGCGCTTCGAGCGTCGCAGCGCCGTCGACCGGCAGCGGCACCGGCGCGTCGACCGGCACGCCGTCGACAACAGGGAGGCTCACCCGTTCGTTGCTGCGGAGGGAGTCGTAGATGTCGCCGGAAGGGAGCCCGCCGCCCGAATCCCACGAAGCGGCGGCGGCAAGGCGTTCGGCTGCCCTGACCGCCGCATATTCGTCCGCCGCCACAACCGCGAGAAAACTGCCGTCGCGCACGGTCTCGACGCCTTCCGCCGCGAGGCGCCCGGCCACGGCTTCGTCCAGAGCCGCGAGCCGCGCATGGTAGTGCGGCGGGCGCACCATGCGCGCATGCAGCATGCCGGGCAGGCTCATGTCGTGCAGGAAATGGGGCCGCCCGCGAACGATATCCTCCAGCCCCCGCGCCCCTGCCGCGCCGCCGACATGGCCGAGGGCCGCGCGCGGCCTGAGCGGCGCAGCCGGATCGACGTCGATGCCGAGCAGCGCGCCGGCGGCCAGCTCCCAATAGTCGGTTTTCCGGTTGGTCGTGCGCGCGTGGATCGTGCCGTTATCGACCTCCAGCCCGGCCGGATCGACGTCCAGCGCCCGGCCGGCGCGCTCCAGCAGATGCCGCCGCGCCGTCGCCGCCGCCAGCCGGACCGCATTGCCCGTCTGGGTCATCGACTGGCTGCCGGACGTAAAGCCCTCATCCGGCGAGAGGCCCGTCTCCACCGGCGCGACCCTGACCCGGCCCGGGTCGATGCCGAGTTCGTCCGCAACCAGCAGAGCGACCGCCGTGGAAATGCGCTGGCCGATATCGACCTTGCCACTCCGGACGGTGACGGTCCCCCCGGCGTCGAAGGCCAGCCAGTCGTCGAGCGAGGGGTTGACGAGAAGGCTCGGATTAGCCGCCATCGGCCGCCCCGGCCACGAGCCGGTCCACCGCCCGCAGCACATCGGCATGCGCGCCGCAGCGGCAGAGATGGCCCTTGAGCGCCTCCACCGCCCCCTGCCGGTCCGGGCGCTCCACCGCGTCCAGATAGGCGGTCAGCGCGACGATCAGCCCGCTCGTGCAATAGCCGCACTGGGCCGCTCCGGCCTCCAGGAAGGCGCGCTGCACCGGGTTGAGTTCCCCGCCCTCCGCAAGACCCTCGACCGTCGTGATCCGGCGCCCCTCGAATTCGGAGACGGCCCGCACGCAGCTCAATACCTTCTCGCCGTCCGCGATCACGGCGCAGGCCCCGCACTGCTCCAGCCCGCAGCCGAGCTTCGCGCCCATAAGGCCGAGATCGTTGCGAAGCACGAAGATCAGCGGCGTCGCCGGGTCCGCCTCGACTTCCCGGACCGAGCCATTGACGCTGAGAACGACGCGGCGGGCGTTCACCGCGGCCGGGCGAACTCGTCGAGGCCGCCGGCGAATTCCCGGCTCGCCAGCATGTCCGGGAGCAACGAGGCGAGCCATTCGGAGTCGACCGACACGCCGTTCCGCTCCAGCGAGGGCATGGACCTGTCCGCCAGCGCCTGCCAGTCACCGGCCATCCGCCAGCCCGACAGCAGGTCCTCGCGGGGTTCGCCGCCAAGGGCGCGCACGAGGAAGTCGGTGAAATTGACGACCGGCGGCCCCTGCGTCTCGGCCCCGGCGGACAATTGCGCGTGGCAGCCGTGGTAGAGCGAGACCAGCGCCTCGGCGCCCGTGTCCTCCGCCATCGCATAGGTCGCCTTGCGCCGCTCCGCCTTCAGGCCGGGAGAGCGGTCCTGGCCGGAGCCGCCGCAGGTATATCCCGACTCCCACGCGATGCCGGCGATTTCCAGCCCCGGCACATCACCCAGCAGCCGGGCGACATTCTCGCCGAGGTCCGCCATGCCCTCATGTGCGTGAAGCAGCACCCGCATCGGGACTTCCGTCGTATAGAGGCCGCGCAGCCGTTCCTCGTGCTCGACCAGGTAGCCGGTCACATGCTCGAAGGCGAAGGCCGCCTCCCCGTAGCCTTCCACCGTCTCCCCGATATGGAGCTGACAGGACGGGCACCAGCTCAGCACGCGCTCGGGCTGGAAGTCCCCGAACCGTTTCAGCGTCCCGTCGGTCACGCGCCCGCCCGCCTCCGTCTCGCCTTCCCATTTGGTGTGGATGATGCCGCAGCAGGCGGCAGGACCGCCCAGGACCTCGTAATCGACCTCTATGGCGTCGAGCACATACATCGCATTGAACAGCAGGTGCGGCGTGCGCACGGCATTGCAGCCGACATAGAAGACCACCGGGACGGACCTCGGCTTCGGCGGCTGCAACAGCCTCGCAAGGTCGGCCGGGGCAAGCTGCATCGCCGCCATCAGCCGGATGGCGCGCGCCATCTTGCGGAAGAGCTGCGGCGTGTCGGAATGCGTTTCCGCGGATTTGCTCGCGGCGAGCATCACCATGTTGCGCGGGTTGACGCCCTCGGGACAGGCGGGAATGCACTCGCCGCAACCATTGCACTGATGCGCCCAGGCGGCCGCCGGACCGTCCAGCCGCCCGCCGTCCCGTAACACCTGCAACACGCCGCCGGCAACCGCCCCCGGCTCCGCACCGGCAATCCCCGCATGGGGTACGACGGGGCAGGCTTCGACGCAGGCCCCGCAGCTTGTGCAGGCCGAGACGATCTCATCCGCCCGCGCGGCCATGAAGGATGTCAGCGAACCGTCCGGCATCGAAGCCTCCTCATATCGGGCGCCGGGCGCCCCGCCCGCTCAGGCAGCCGCCTCGGCCACCGTGCGGACCGCCTCGGGCGTCGCGCCGGTCAGCGCGATGCCGGCGACGCGGCCGGCGGCGATGGCGTCCTTCCACGCGCCCAGCCGGTCGCGGATGCGGGCCTTGTCGCCGAGAAGCGCCACGCTGTCCACCAGCTCGTCCGGCAGGGCGGCGCTCGCCTCCTTGCGCTGGCCGGACAGGAACAGGTCCTGCACCTTGCGCGCCTCGTCCTCGTAGCCCATGCGGGCGACATAGTCGTTGTAGAAGTTCTTGTCGCGCGCGCCCATGCCGCCGACATAGAAGGCCAGATGATCGCGCACCGGGGCCCGGCAGGCCTCCAGGTCGTCGCCGACGCGGACCGGCACGAAGGGCACGACCTCGAAATCCCCCGCCGTCTTGCCGCCCTCCGCCCTGGCGAGGCCGTCCGCGATCGGCTCCGCGAAGACATCGCTCTCCGGGTCCATGAAGACCGGGATCACCCCGTCGGCCACTTCCGCGGCGGTGCGCACGCCGGCCGGCGTGATCGCGGCGGTGTAGATCGTGAGGTCCGGGTCGGGATGCAGGATGGTCTTGAGCGGCTTGCCGAGGCCGGTCGCGCCCGGCCCGTGATAGGGGATGTCGTAATGCTCGCCGTGATGCTCCAGCACGCCCTCGCGCTTCAGGATCTGGCGGATGATCGAGATATATTCGCGGGTGCGCGCCAGCGGCTTGCCGAACGGCACGCCGTGCCAGCCCTCGATCACCTGCGGCCCCGACGGGCCGATGCCGAGCACGAAGCGCCCGCCCGACATCTCCTGCAAGGTCATCGAGGTCATGGCGGCCAGCGCGGGCGAGCGCGACTGCATCTGGATGATGGCCGTGCCGACCTTGATGCGCGAGGTTTGCGCCAGCAGCCAGGCGGCGGGCGTGATCGCGTCCGTGCCCCAGGCCTCCGAGGTCCAGCACATCTCGTAGCCGAGCCGTTCGGCCTCCTGCACGAGCGCCACCTTGTCCGCCATGTCGCCGCCGCTGTAGCCGAGCGTGATGCCGAGCCGCATCGCGTTTCTCCCCCGAAATCGTCGCGGCAGACCTTAGCGGCAATCCCGCTTCCCCGCTATCCTTGGCCATCGGCAAAGAGGACAGCGGCATGGCCAGCGAACGGGAACGGGCAAGCGCGGCGGGGCGGCGGCCCATCGGCAACGCGGAGGTGGCGCAGCGCCACTGGGAGGGCTTCGAGGGCAGCACCCTCACCGGCCCCCGAACCGTCGTGGAGCCGGTGGACCCGGACCGGGACGCCGCCGGCCTTTACGCCGCCGGGATCGAGGGCGAGGAGCCGGACCGCATCTGGGATTATCTCGGCTACGGCCCCTTCGCCGGCGTGGAGGCCGTGCATGAATGGCTCACCGGCTGCGCCGCGTCGAAGGACCCGCTCTTCATGGTCTATCGCGACCGGGCCACAGGCATTCCGGGCGGCATGGGCAGCTTCATGGAGATCAGACAGGCGGCCGGGGTCGGCGAGATCGGCAATATCTGGTTCGGCCGCGCCTGGCAGCGCGACATCCGCGCGACGGAAGTGCTCTCGCTGATGATGCACCATGTGCTGGAGACGCGCGGCTACCGCCGGCTCGAATGGAAGTGCAACGCGCTGAACGCCGGCTCGCGCTCGGCGGCGCTCCGCCTCGGCTTCCGCTACGAAGGCCTCTTCCTCAACCACATGATCGTCAAGGGCCGGAGCCGCGACACGGCCTGGTTCTCGCTGACCGACGAGGAATGGCCCGCCGTCCGCGACGCCCACGCCCGCTGGTTCGCGCCGGAGAATTTCGACGCGGATGGCCGGCAGAAGGTGTCGCTGAGCGAGCTTACGCAGGCGCTCTGGTAAGAACGAGCATGGGACTCGCGTCTCCCGTTTATCAGTCTTCGCCGCCGTGACCCTTTGCCGGAGCACATATGATGAATTTGGACGACATCCTTGCCGAGCTTAACGAACACGCCCCGAATTACCGCTTCGGCACTCTCCAAGACATCCGTGTGAAGGAGCGCGGCCTACAGAGACGCCACCAACATCCATTCCCGAAAACCAGCCAAGGCGAGGCGTTCGCGTACCACGTCGGCGGCCGCAAAGAGCTCCAGTTCAACATCGGCAAAGACAACGGCCTCCTCCGGTGGGGCATCGCCATCTCTCTGGAGCCAAGCCAATATTTTCCCGATGTAACCGTGTTGTATCCCAACCTCCGTAAACTCAGCGCTTTCCTCGAAACCCACGGCGATTACCTCTACAAGCGCGGCTTTGAAATGTGGCACTCAACGGGCCGCCGCGAAAAACGTACACGCAGCCCAAACCGCGCGCCGCAGCGCGTCACAGATGACCTTTACCGCTCGGAGACCTTCATTTTCGTCGGCAAGCAGGCTCCCTTTGAGGCATTCGATCCGGGCCGCGTCCTTGACGACTTCGATCTCTTGTTGCCGATCTACGAGTTCGTCGAATTCAAGCCGGACGGCGCTACGCCCGCATTGTACGAGCCGCGCGGCTTCGTTTTCGAGCCTGACCCACCTGCCGCGGCCGACGACCGTCCCGCAACGACGACCGCTACAAGAGCCGGCGGCGTTTCGCAGGTATCCCTACGCCACACAAAGCTGCAAAGCATATTGAAAAGCGAACTCCTTAGCGAAGGCGCCCAAGTCGGCACCGAACTACCGGATGGCAGGGGCCGCTGCATCGATCTCGTTGCCCGCCGCGACCACGGGCTGGAATTCTACGAAATCAAGACCGACGCGACCTCGCGCCTCGCAATACGCCACGCTATCGGCCAACTGCTTGAATATGCCTACTGGCCCGCCGCCATCCGGCCGAGCCGTCTTTTCGTTGTGTCGGAGCAACCGCTCGATGCAGAGGCTGCCGAGTATCTTCGGACGCTTGAGGCGGAAACGGGTTTGTCCATCTGCTACCGGCAAGTCATTGCCGACCGATAGCGGAGCGCCTCCAAGCCTCCGCGCAGCGGCTCACGAGGCCGGCGAACGCCCCGTCTGTCCTTCGACTCCATCTTCGCCGAGCGCCCTGACCACGGCTTCGGGGTCCCGGTCGATGACGGTGAGCAGCACCCGCGCCGCCCTGTCGGGAACGCGCCGGCCCTGTTCCCACTCCTGAAGAGCGCGCGCGTCGAGGCCGAAACGCTCGGCGAACTGCCGCCGGCTCAGCCGGAACCGCTTGCGCAGCGCCGCAATCCGGCCGGCGGCGGGGTCGTCGACAATCCGGCATGGCAGAGCCGTCTCGCCGCGAACATGGTCGAGAACCTCGCCCAGAGCGGTTTCGATCTCAAGCCCGAGCCCGGTGCGTTCCGCTGTCATTGTCCCATTGCCTCCTTCTTGATCGCGGCAACCAGGCGCGACAACGCTCTCGTGTCCGCCGGCGTGAGGTCTTCGCGATCCGCCTTCGCGTAGGCCGTCAGCAGGTAGATGGCGCCGGGGCCGGCATGGTAGAAATAGACGGTGCGGATGCCGCCCCGCTTTCCGCGTCCCGAGCCGGCCCATCGCAGCTTTCGGATACCGCCGGTGCCCCGAATGACGGGCGCCGCATCGGGGGCGGCGACGATACTCTCCTCCATCTCCTTGCGGGCCTCTTCCCCAAGCAGCTTGCGAATCGCCCGTTCGTAAGTGCGGGTGGAGATGACCTGCATCGCCCCTCAATATGCGGCAATGCCGCTGTCGAAGCAAGCGCTGCGACCGATTTCGTTGCCTGCGTTCCGCCGCCGACGCCTCCGCCGGTTTGCCGCCCTACCCCTCCGGGTGGAAGCGATCGTAGAGGCGCTTTGCGACCGTTTCCGAGATGCCGGGCAAGGCCAGCAGGCCCTCAATGCCCGTGACCCTCGGCACCGTGCGCTGAACAGACATAGCGCAGCAAGGCGCGTTTGTGCGCTGTACCGCCGCCACCTCGTCCGGTGCCGAATACCGGACGGCCCTGCGCGGGATCAGAGATCGGGCATGGCAGGGCGGCGCGAATGGTCAGAACTCGCCCTCAAGGCGCTTGTATCCCTGAACGAGCGAGTTGTTGGTGCGCACGACATCCTCCGAGAACTCGAAGGCATCGGCCGTGACCTTCGGGATGGCGGCGAGATCGGTGCGGGGTCCGATGCGCTGAGTCGAGGGGACGCAGAAACCGGGCGGCAGGTCGCGGCCATCGACCACCGCGTTGTGCTCCACGACACAGCCTTCACCCACGGCGCAGTTGAAGAGCACGCTGTTGAAGCCGATGAAAACACCGTCGCCCACCGTGCAGGGACCGTGGACAATCGCGCGATGCGCGATCGAAGTCCGCTCGCCGATGGTGACTGCCGCGCCGGACCTGGAGTGGATGACCACGCCGTCCTGAATGTTCGAATGCGCACCGATGACGATGGCCTCCATATGGCCTTCCGCATCGACCTCGTCGACACGGATCACCGCATAGGGTCCGATGAAGACATTCCCGTTTACGATCACGCGACCGCAGAGAATGGCGGTGGGGTCGACGAACGCGCTCTCATGGACGACCGGCATGTCGCCGCGGGGATTTCTGCGGATCATCGCAACGCCGTTCCCCCTCGCCGCGCCTTCGCAGGCGGCACCGGGTCCAGGCCGCCCGGATGCCAGGGGTGGCAGCGCAACAGGCGGCCGACCGTCAACCAGCTGCCGCGGAAGAGGCCGTGCTGTCGCAAGGCTTCGATGGCATAGGCCGAGCAGCTCGGCGTGAAGCGGCAGTTGGAGCCAAGCAGCGGCGACAACAGATACTGATAGATACGGATGAGCAGGATCAGGCCCAGGGAGGGGAGTTTGGTCATACCCATACGACCTGCCCAACGCTGCCCCCGCCGGATCGCTGCTGCCCGGGGCCCGCCTCCGCAATCGCGCGCTGAAGCGCCTGGAAGGGAAGCGATGCCGAGCCGTGGCGGCTGCGGAAGTCCGCCACCGGCAGGAATGGTTCCAGTTCGGCCCAGGGTCCCGGCGGCGGGAACGTCTTGTTCCGGAGAATGGCGGCCAGAATCCCTGCGCCCTCATGCACCTCGTCGATGGTCAGACCAATGACGTTCCTGGCGACGACGGAGGCGACCGCTTGCCCGATGGCGCAGGCTCTGGGCTCGTGGGCGTAGTCGGTGACGACATCGCCATCGAGTTTGAGATCGATGGTGATCCGACTGCCGCAAAGCGGGCTGCACGCGGTTGCCGTCGCGTCGGGAGCCGCCAGCCGGCCGACTCGGGGTATCGACGCGGCAAACCGCAGGATCTGTTTGTTGTACAGGTCGAGATCCATCACGCGCCTCCCCCGGCAAGGTTGCCCGGGCCATACGCCATGGCGAACGTGCGAATGCGCGCGAGCATGAGGGAGAGACCGTTCGCGCGATGCGGCGAAAGGTGCTCGGCGAGCCCGATCTCGTCGATGAAGGCCGGCGAGGTCGCCAAGACCTGATCGGGCTGACGCCCTGAATAGACCTTGAGCAGCAGGGCGATGAGCCCGGCGACGATGGCAGAGTCGCTTGTCGCCTTGAATTCGAGCCTGCCGTGGCGGTATTCGGCGATGAACCAGACTCCGGCCTGACAGCCCTGCAGCCTGTTGGCCTCGATCCGCTTCGCCTCCGGGAATGGCGGCAGCCGGCGGCCCAGTTCGACCAGATACTGGTAGCGCTCGGTCCAATCTTCGAGATACCGGAAGCTGTCCACGATAGATTGCTGGACATCCGCCACAGTTTCGGTTGGCGCGGGCGTCGCTTGCAGAGGGCCCCCCATCTAACCGGTCCTCCGCCAGGCCGAACCGTCGGCACGATCCTCGACGGTGACGCCAAGCGAGGCGAGCTCGGCACGGATTCGATCCGCAGTGGCGTAGTCTCGCGCCGATCGAGCGGCCGACCGCGCCTCAACCAGACGCTGGACCCGCGCCGTGCCTTCGTCTTCTCCCGCGGCTTGTCCGAACCAGGCTGCCGGCTCCTCCTGCAACAGGCCCAGCAGGCCGCCGGCGGTGCGCAAGGCCGCCTTGCAGGCGGCGCGGTCCGCCGCGGTCGTCGCCTGGCGCGCCGCCTTCGCTATCCGGAAGAGTTCAGCGATTGCTCCCGGGAAGTTCAGATCGTCCTCAAGGGCCGCCTCGAACTCATCAAGCAAGCCGGGCGGACAGGCGACATCGGGAGCATCGCCGAGATTGCGAAGCGTGGCATAGAGACGATCGAGACTGCGCTTCGCCTGAGCGAGTCCGTCCGCACTCCAGTCGAGCGGCTGGCGATAGTGCGCGCCCAGAAGCGCGAAGCGGATGGCCTCGCCCGGCGCTTCGCCAAGGAGATCGCGGACGAGAAGCACGTTGCCGAGCGACTTCGACATCTTCCGCCCCTCGACGGTGACGAAGCCGTTGTGGACCCAATGGCGGCAGTAGAGCTCCCCGTCATGGGCGCAGGTGCCCTGGGCGATCTCGTTCTCATGGTGCGGAAAGATCAGGTCCTGGCCGCCTCCGTGGATATCGATCGTTGCGCCGAGGCGCCGCTCGATCATGGCCGAGCATTCGATATGCCAGCCGGGCCGCCCGCGGCCCCACGGGCTCTCCCAGCCCGGCAGGTCCGGCGTCGAGGGCTTCCAGAGGACGAAGTCCGCCGGGTCCCGCTTGTAGGGCGCGACCTCAACCCTGGCGCCGGCGATCATCTCATCGCGATTGCGGCCGGACAGGGCTCCGTAAGCCGAATAGGAGGGCACGTGGAACAGGACATGCCCCTCGACCGCATAGGCATGACCCCGCGCGATCAACTGTTCCGCCATGGCGATGATCTCGGGAATGTGCTCCGTCACGCGCGGTTCGAGATCCGGCGTCAGGACTCCGAGCGCGGCCATGTCGGCATGGTAGGCCTCGATATAACGTTCCGTGACGGCAGCGATCGGCTGGCCGGCCTCCTTCGCAGCGGCGTTGATCTTGTCATCGACATCCGTGAAGTTGCGCGCGTAGACGACACCCCCGAAGCGCCGCTTCAACAGGCGGTAGAGAACGTCGAACACAACTGCCGGGCGGGCATTGCCGATATGGGCGAAGTTGTAGACGGTCGGCCCGCAGACATACATCGTGACGCGACCGGGGCTCGCCGGGGAGAAAGGCTCTTTCGCCCGGGTGAGTGTGTTGACGAGCTGCAACGTCATTCCCGCACCTCCAACATGGCAATGCCGCCTTCACCGGTGTTGACCGGAAGGAGGTTGGGCGGCCGGGCCCCGGCGGCGTTGAACACCCTCAGCGTGTTGCGCAGGATGGCCTCGTCGATGCCGCGGGTGATGAAGACGATCCGGGAGCGGCGGTCTTCGCTCGGCCATTCCTCGAGCATGACCGCCGGATGGAAGATGTGCTGGACGCCGTGAATGACGACCGGCCCATCGAGATCGACCACATTGATGATTCCCTTGATGCGCAGAAGGTCCACGTCCCGGAGCAGGAGCAGCGATTCGAGCCAGAGATCGAGGGCATCGCTGTGGACCGGCTCATGGATTGTGAAGCAGACCGCCTTGATGCGGGCGTCATGGCGATTGGCGCCGTTGAGTTCACGGGTGCGGCCGTGCCCGGCCGTTCCGCGTTCACGATCCTGCGGCCTGGCATAGGCTTCCGCCTTGAGCCAGTTCTGCGCGTCGAGGCTCTTGGTCTTCGGGTCGTAAAGACCGGCATCGAACAGCAATGCCGGATCGACTGCACCGTTCTCTGCGACGATCTGCGGGGCGGCGGGATTCAGGACCTGCAGACGGTCCTGCAATCCGCGCAGGGCATCGGGGCCGGTGAGATCGGCTTTTGTAATCAGCAGGCGATCGGCCATTGCCGCCTGCTTGACCGATTCGATCTGGCGATCGAGCGTGCCGCCGCCGTTGACCGCATCGACTGTGGAGATGACCCCGTCCAAGCGGTAACGCCGCGCGACGGCCGGTTCGGTCATCAAGGTACGAAGGATCGGGCCGGGATCCGCGAGCCCGGTGGTCTCGATAACCACCCGGTCGAACCAAAGCTCGCCCCCGCGCGCAAAGCGTCCGGGGGCCTGGCGCAAGGTCCTGGCGAGGTCGCCCCGGATGGTGCAGCAGATGCAGCCGCGCGACATCTCGATGACGACGTCATCTCTGCTGTGCGCCACGAGGTCGTGGTCGAGGCCGATCTCGCCGAACTCGTTGATGAGCACGAGTGTCCGGCTCAGTGCGGGCTGCCGGATCAGATGGTTGAGCACGGTCGTCTTGCCGCTGCCAAGGAAGCCGGTCAGCACCGAGACCGGCAGACGCTGCGACGATTCATCGGGAGTCCGGCTTTCCACGGCGCGCCCCTCTTTCCTGTTCAGGCCGCATCAGCCGCGATGCAACTCGCGCAGGTGCCCTCCACCTCGACCACGCGCCGCGTCACGCGATACCCAAGGATGGCGGCATTCTCGGCAAGCAACTGCTCGATCCGCAAATCCTCCAATTCGGTCGACGCCCCGCAGTCGTTACAGATGAAGAACAGGCAATCATGCCGGCGCTCCGGATGCGCGCAGGGGACGTACGCATTCCGGCTTTCGATCTTCAAGACGAGCCCCTGGGACATCAGGAACTCAAGCGCCCGGTAAACGGTGGGCGGCCCGACCGGGCGGGAGTCCTGAAGCCTGAGGGCTGCGATCAGTTCATAGGCGCCCGTCGGGCGACCGCTCTCCCAGAGCAGTTCCAGTATCTGGCGCCGCAGCTCTGTAAGCCGCACCCCGCGCGCGCTGCAGAGGGACATCGCCAGCGCAACCCGTTCAGCCGGCTCATGCTGCCCGTGGCAGTCAGGATCGGTACAGGGCTGGGGTTGGATAGACCGGGGCGCCATGGCCTTGTCCCTTCTTGCGCCAAGGTAGGCAATGTTATAACGTTGCTTTTCTCGATGACAACAGCCAAGAGTTCCCGGGCGCGGCCGCAGGAGAGGATTCGACAATGGCGTCTGACAAGTCCGTTCCGGCAGCCGCCTTCGCGGCCCGTACGACGGTCGAGCAGGTCGAGGAAGGTCTCGCCCTGGCCCCCAGATTCGACGCCGACGGACTGATCCCCTGCATCACGACCGACGCCGACACGGGCGAAGCGTTGATGCTGGGCTACATGAACGACGAGGCTCTGCAGCGAACGATCGCGACCGGCGAGGCGCACTACTGGAGCCGAAGCCGCCAGTGCCTCTGGCGCAAGGGC
>JAJEAZ010000221.1 GCA_022824105.1 Alphaproteobacteria bacterium | reverse complement strand
CGCTCCTCGGCCTCGACGCCCGCGCCGACGGCGCGCGGTCGATGCCGGCCGGGGAGGATGCCTCCATGCGCCCGGCCTTCGATCCCCGGATCACGGAGTACGGGCTTCGATGCGCGGAGCGCGACGTGGTCACGGTTTCGTTCTCCGCGCCGCCTGACGTCCGTGTCTCGGTGAACGGCGTCCAGCCCGCGCCGGGACGCGACGGCGCGGCGGCCGTCTCCGTCACGCCGGAGAGCGACGTCGCGCTCGCCGTCTCCGCGTCGGACGGCGCGCGCACGACCTACACCGTCCACTGCATGCCGCCGGAGCTCTGGAAGATCCGCACCGAGCCCGATCCCGCGCGTCCGCTGGGCGTCCTGCTCGCGCTGGCCACGGGTCCCTGGGCTGCGGTGATCGACGGGAACGGCGTCTCCCGCGCCCATGTCCGGGCGGAGGGCGGCACGGCGGGCTTCCTGCTGCGCCCCTTCGGGTCCGGGCCCGACCTGCGCTGGGCGCATTTCGAGCAGATGCCGGAAGCGGAACGCAAGGCGCCGGACGAGCGGCTGCGCCGCTGGCAGGTGCGCGGCCGGGATCTCGCGCCGCTGCGCGCCGTCTCCACGGCCCCGCCGCTGACCACGACGGGGCGGCACGACTTCCGGCTGTTGGCGGATGGTTCCGCACTGCTGATGACCTACGAGCCGTCGGTGCGGGACCTGCGGAGGTTGGCGTTCCCGGACCGCGAGGGCAAGCCGTACGGCGCAGGCGTCAAGATGCAGGATTCTGCGGTCCAGCTCCGGGGTCCGGACGGCCGGGTGCGCTGGACCTGGAACTCCTGGGGCCGGCTGCCGCTGGAGGACTGCGCCCAGCACCGGTTCCCCGGCGACTGGGCCCATGTCAACTCCGTCGAATGGACGGAACACGGCGTCCTCGCCTCGTTCCGGGGCTGCTCGGCGATCCTGATGATCGACCCGGACGCCCCGCCCGGCAATGAGATCGTCTGGCGGCTCGGCGCGAGCAACCTCGGTCCCGAGGACTGGCGGGAACGCGGCCTCGGGCCGCCGCCGCTGCGGATCGTCGGCGACCCGGAAGGCGCGTTCTGCGGCCAGCACGCGGCGCAATTGCTGCCTCCTCCCCCTGGCCTTCGCCTGCCGCGCCTGCTCATGTTCGACAACGGCGCGGCCTGCGTCACCGATCCCCGGACGGGACAGCCGCTCGGGCGCAAGTCCGGCATCTACAGCCGGGCGGTGGAGTACGCGCTCGACCTTGAACATGGCGAGGCGGTCTTCGTGCGCGACCATGCGCTCGGGGGCGCGCGCGACATGCTCGGCCATGCCGGGGGCCATGTCGAGCCCCTGCCGGACGGCGGCTGGCTGGTGAGCTGGGGCGGTCTCGGCCGCGCGTCGCCGGACAAGGTCGGCGGCAAACGGCCCACGGACGCGGTGACGCGGGTCGATCCCGACTCAGGGATCGAGGGCTTCCGGATCCCGGCCGACGGCGGCGCGCGCCTGCGCGCCCTTCCCGTCAGCCCGCTCGCGCTGATGCGCGCGCCGGGGCCGCTCGACGCTGCGCTGCCCGATCTCCCGCCTTCTTCTCATGGCGGCGCGGGGGACGCCGTGGAGGTCGCGGTCGCGTTCTCGCGCCCGGTGTCGGCGTTCGGGCCGGACACGGGCTCGGTCGAGGTCGCGGGCGGCGCATTGGCCCGAGCGGAGCCGCTCGACGCGTTCGGCCGCCCGGCGCACGCCTGTCGGCTGGTTCTGGCACCCTCGGGCGAAGGGCCGCTGGCGCTTCGGTTCCGGCCCGGCATCGCCTGCGGGGGAAAGGCCGCGGACGACGCGCCGGACCCGGCTTCGGGCATCTGCACGGCGGACGGGGAGAGGCTGGGCCGCGTGCCGGACGCGCTGGCAATCCCCGGACCCTACGGGAAGGCCACGGCGGAGCGCCGGACGGCGAATGCAGGCGAGGGACAGGCGAATGGACAGGAATGAGGCAGTCATGACAGATCGAGACCGGACAGCGGGAACGCCCACGCCCGCATCGCTCGCCGCCGCTGAGCCTCCGCGGCATCCCTCCCACGGCGGCCTGGCATGGTTCCGATCCTGGTTTGCCCCGCTGGCCGGCTTCCGATGCGGGTTGCGCGGCGTGCTGCCGGCATTGTTCGCATTCCTGCTGCTGCTCGGCTTAGCCGTCGGCGCGCAGGCGCAGACCGAACAGGAACTGATCAGCAACATTGACCAATCCGGTGGAGCCTGGGCATCACTCAATGAACAACGCGCCCAGGCGTTCACGACCGGCGGCAACGCCAGTGGATATACGCTGACCAGCGTCGAAGTCGCCTATTGGTCACCAACCTCATCAGCCGAAAGCCGCCTAAGCGTAACCGTCCGAAGTGTCAGCAACGGAAATCCGGGTACGAGCTTGGGTACCCTGGGCACACCGACGGTTCCGAATCGTGATGGCAGACATGTCCTGGAGCACGAAGCGACGGGTTCAGGCATCCAACTGGCGGCGAACACCACCTATTTTGTTGTGTGGCCCGGCGTCGGTGACGGCATGGGCCTCACCAGGGTGACCTCGTCCGCTGAAGACGCAGGGGGCACCGACGGCTGGAGCATTGCCGACGCAACCAGGTTTGGGAACAGTTGGAGCACCTGGGCAGGGGGCTCCATGCAAATCCGCTTGAATGGAACGGTGACCGCCACCTCTTCCGGCGGCGGCGTCACGGTTTCCCCGACCTCCCTGGCCCTGACCGAGCGGGGCATGACGGCTGCGGATCGGAGGAAGACCTACACGGTTGTCCTCGACACCGATCCGGGCGTCGATGTCACGATCACGGCGACCAACGGCGACGGCAGCGCCGTCGCGCTGGACACCGACCCGGTCACGAGCGACTTCCAGTCCACGATGACCTTCACGGCGGGCGGCGACGGCTCCGGCTCGGGCACGGGCAAC
>JAJEAZ010000590.1 GCA_022824105.1 Alphaproteobacteria bacterium | reverse complement strand
GCTTGCCCCGGACCCCTCCGTTTGCGGCGGCCGGAACTGGAGCGGCAACGACGGTCATCCGTTTCAGGCGATGGACCGGATGACGGCGCGCCTGGCCCTCGACCGCTATATCGACTTCGTTCTTCAACGCCGATGGGCGGTAGTGCTGTGCGCAGCGCTGCTCATGCTGGCGATGACGGGCGGCGCTCCCTTCATCGGCGTGACCAACGACTACCGCAGCCTTTTCGACGAGGACAATCCGCAGCTCGCCGCGCTGGACGCGCTTGAAGAGACCTATTCCGCGTCCAACGTCGCGCTGATCGCCATTGCCCCGCAGCGAGGCTCGGTGTTTACCCGCGAGACGCTCGCCGCGGTCGAGGCGTTGACCGAAGCCGCCTGGCAGGCGCCGCTGTCCACCCGGGTCGACTCCCTGACCAACTATACCCACAGCGAATCGTTCGAGGACGACTTGCTCGTCGGGCCGCTCGTCGAAGGAGCGGACGCTCTCACCGACGAGGGCCTCGAGCGGGTCGAAACGATCGCGCTGAATGCAATCGACCTCGCGGGCCGCCTCGTCTCCCATGACGGGCGGGTGGCGGGACTCGCCATCCATTTCGCGCTCGCCGACGACGCCGACGCCTCGATCGCCGAGATCAACGGCTACCTCCGCTCGCTTCTGGAAGAGGCCCGCGCCGCCCATCCCGACCTCGAATACCATTTGACCGGCGATGTCGTCATGCACCGGGTTTTCGCGGAGACGACCGAGGAGGAAGCGCGCACCCTTATCCCTCTCGTGTTCGCGATCATTGCCGTCGCATCCGGCATTCTGCTGCGTTCCGTCTTCGGCACCATCGCGCTCGTCATCGCGCTGAGCTTTACCGTCAACACCGCAATGGGCTTCGCGGGCTGGATCGGGACGGTTCTCAACCCCGCGAATTCCGGCATTCCGATCATCATCATGACCGTTGCCGTGGCGCATACGATCCACATCGTCGCGAGCGTTCTGGAAGGCATGGGGCGGGGCCTCGGCAGGAACGAAGCCATCGCCGGGGCGCTCCGCGAAAATATCTGGCCCGTTTTCCTCACCACTGCGACCACTGCCATCGGGTTTCTCAGCCTCAACGCATCCGACTCGCCGCCCTTCCGCGTACTCGGCAACCTTGTCGCCTTCGGTGTGCTGTGCGCCTTCCTCTACTCGGTCACCCTCCTGCCGGCCCTGCTCTCCATCCTGCCGGTACGCGCCCCCCGCGCCTTCGGCGGAAGCGGCGGTTTCTTCGAGCGTTTCGGCGGTTTCGTCGTGGAACGCCGCAGGATCCTGCTCATCTCCATGGCCGTGCTGACCGCCGCCCTGGTCTCCGGCATCCCGCGCATCGACCTTACGGACAACTGGACGAGATATTTCGACGAGCGTTACGAGTTCCGGCGCGACACGGACTTCGTCATCGACAATCTGACGGGTATGGAAACGCTGGAATTCTCGCTCGATGCCGGGCGCGAAGGAGGCATCACCGATCCCGGATATCTGCAGGCGGTGGACGCCTTTGCGGAATGGGGCCGGGCGCAGCCGGAAGTGGTGCACGTCCAGGCGTTCACGGACATCATGAAGCGCCTCAACAAGAACATGCACGGCGACGATGCCGCCTTCTACCGCCTGCCGGAAGAGAAGGAACTGGCGGCCCAGTATCTCCTCCTCTACGAGCTTTCGCTTCCGTTCGGCAGCGACCTCAACGACCGGATCGACGTCGGCAAGTCCTCAACGCGGATGAGCGTCGTGACCCGAAGCCTGACCTCCCGGCAGCAGCGCGAACTCGACGTGCGCGCCCAGGACTGGCTTCGGGCCAATGCGCCCGGTCTCCTGACCGAAGCGTCGGGGTTCAGCATCGTCTTCGCGCATCTCTCGCAGCGCAACATTGCAAGCATGCTCACCGGCACGATCGCCGCAATGGCGCTGATCTCGCTGATCCTGATCGGGGTTTTCAGGAGCATCCGCCTCGGGCTCGTCAGCCTGCTGCCCAACTTCATCCCGGCGGCCATGACTTTCGGCCTGTGGGGCTACCTGGTCGGGCGGGTCGGCCTTGCGGGGTCGGTGATGACCGCGATCGCCTTCGGCATCGTCGTGGACGATACGATCCACTTTCTGACCGCCTATCGCAGGGCCCGCCGGGAGGGGCTCGATCCCGGCGAAGCCGTGCGCCGCACCTTTCACACCGTCGGGCGGGCCCTGTGGACGACGACCGCGGTCCTGTCGCTGGGTTTTCTGGTATTCGCCTTCTCCGGTTTCGAGATCAGCTGGTCGCTCGGCCTGATGGTGGCGATCACACTCGGCTTCGCGCTGCTCGCCGACTTCCTGTTGCTCCCGCCCCTGCTGATGGCGCTCGACCGGAAGAAGCCTTGACCCATCCGGCGTCCGGACGCCTCCACCCGTCCAGGCGGGAGCGACAAGCAGGCCCGGACAAACTTCGAGCCGGACCGCGGAATATGCTACACTCGGTTCGGCGCCAACCCGCGAGAAGCTTTATGATCCGTTCCTGTCTCGTCGCCGCCGCCACAGCCGCGCTTCTGGCCGGTTGCGGCGACTCCAAGATCGAGCACGATTATCCGGACAGCATTTATCGGAACCTGCCCGGCAGCCAGGGGTCGAGCTACCGTCCGAAGGAAGGCGCACAGGGAATCTTCGGCGAGGGCGGCATAAATCTCCTGGGAGGGGACGGACAAGAAGGCGGCACCGGAGGCGGAATCGGCGTCAACAGCTTCCTCTGGCGCGCGTCGCTCGACACGCTGTCCTTCATGCCGCTTTCGTCGGCCGACCCGTTCGGCGGCGTCATCATCACCGACTGGTTCGCGCCCCCCGAGACGCCGGGCGAACGCTTCAAGGTCACGGTCTACATTCTCGACAAGCGGTTGCGCGCCGACGGCCTGAAGGTCGCGGTATTCCGACAGGAAAAGAGCGCCGAAGGCTGGGCCGATGCAGCGGTGGTCGGCGAAACGAACACAGAGATCGAAAACAATATCCTGGCCCGGGCACGGGAGTTGCGCGTCGGCAGCCTCTAGCAACCGGGAGCACGGAGCGCCTTCATGGCCCGATACGACCACCGGGACGCCGAGCCTTACTGGCGGCGGCAATGGGAAGAAGCAGGCTGTTTCACGGCCCGCGAGGATGCTTCGCGCCCGAAATACTATGTGATGGAGATGTTCCCCTACCCTTCGGGGCGCATCCATATGGGGCATGTGCGCAATTTCACGCTCGGCGACGTCGTCGCCCGCTACAAGCGCGCGCGGGGCTTCAACGTGCTGCACCCGATGGGCTGGGACGCCTTCGGCCTGCCGGCGGAGAACGCCGCCTTCGAGGCCGGGGTTCATCCGGGCGTGTGGACGCGCCGCAACATCGCGACCATGAAGGCGCAGCTTTCGACCATGGGCCTTTCCTACGACTGGTCCCGGGAGCTTTCGACCTGCGAGCCGGAATACTTCAAGCACGAGCAGGCCATGTTCCTGGATTTCATGGAGAAGGGGCTCGCATACCGGCGCAAGTCCTGGGTCAACTGGGACCCGGTCGAGAACACCGTGCTCGCCAACGAGCAGGTGATCGACGGCCATGGCTGGCGTTCGGGCGCGCCGGTCGAGCGGCGCGAGCTGGCCCACTGGTTCCTGAAGATCACGGCCTATAGCGACGAATTGCTCGAGGCGCTCGACGGGCTGGACCGCTGGCCCGACCGCGTGCGGCTGATGCAGGCGAACTGGATCGGCCGTTCGGACGGGGCGCGGGTCCGCTTCGCCCTGAAGGGGCGCGCCGACGCGCTCGAAGTCTTCACCACACGGCACGACACGCTGTTCGGCGCTTCCTTCATGGCGATCTCGCCGGACCATCCGCTCGCGCAGGAAATCGCGGCGAAAGACCCGGACATGGAGGCGTTCATCGCCGAATGCCGCGCCCTCGGCACCAGCGAGGCCGCGATCGAGCAGGCGGAAAAGCGCGGCCGGGATACGGGGCTCAGGGCCCTGCACCCGTTCGACGACGGCATCGAACTGCCCGTCTATGTCGCGAACTTCGTGCTCATGGAATATGGCAGCGGCGCCATTTTCGGCTGTCCGGCCCACGACCAGCGGGACCTCGACTTCGCGCGCGCCTATGGCCTGCCGGTGCTTCCCGTCGTCTGCCCGCCCGACAGGGACCCGTCCGGTTTCGAGATCGGCGCAGAAGCCTATACCGGCGACGGACGGCTCATCAACTCCACCTTCCTGGACGGGCTCGACGTGTCCGAGGCGAAGCGCGCCATGGGAGAGCGCCTGGAAGCATGCGGCTCCGGGGAACGCACCGTCCAGTACCGCCTGCGGGACTGGGGCGTCTCCCGCCAGCGTTACTGGGGCTGCCCGGTCCCGGTCATCCATTGCGGGACCTGCGGCATCGTCCCCGTGCCGCGGGCCGACCTGCCTGTGACGCTGCCCGATGACGTGACCTTCGATGCGCCGGGCAACCCGCTGGACCGGCATCCGACCTGGAAGCATGTCCCCTGCCCGTCCTGCGGCGCGCCGGCCGAGCGCGAAACCGATACCTTCGACACCTTCTTCGAGTCGTCATGGTATTTCGCCCGCTATTGCTCGCCGGGCGTCGAGGACCGGCCGTTCGACCGCGAGGCGGTCGATTACTGGATGCCGGTGGACCAGTATATCGGCGGCATCGAGCATGCCGTGCTGCACCTCCTCTATTCCCGGTTCTTCAGCCGGGCGATGAAGGAATGCGGCTATATCGGGGTCGAGGAGCCGTTCGCCGGCCTGTTCACCCAGGGAATGGTGTGCCACGAGACCTACCGCGCCCCGGACGGAAGCTGGCTGCAGCCGAACGAGGTGGAAGACGACGGGCAGGGCGGCAAGCGGCAACTGTCGGACGGTACGCCGGTAGCGGTCGGACGTTCCGAGAAGATGAGCAAGTCGAAGAAGAACGTCGTCGACCCCGAAGAGATCATCGAACGCTACGGCGCCGATGTCGCCCGGCTGTTCATGCTCTCCGACAGCCCGCCGGCGCGCGACCTGGACTGGACGGAAGCAGGCGTGGACGGTGCGTGGCGCTATCTCAACCGGCTCTGGCGGCTGGTCGACGAAGCGCCCGAAGCGCCCGCGAACGCGGGAACCGGCCCCGAGGCCGAGGCGCTCCGAAACTTCACGCACAAGACGGTCGATGCGATTACCGGCGACCTTGAGCGGTTCCATTTCAACCGGGCGGTGGCGCGGGTCCGCGAACTCACCAACGCCCTGGCCGACGTCCTGCCGGCCTCCGGTCCCGCCATGGCGGCGGCCTATCGGGAAGGCATCGAGACCGCCGTGCGGCTGATCGCTCCGATGGCGCCTCATCTGGCCGAGAGCTGCTGGCAACGTCTCGGAGGACGGGGGCTGCTTGCCGACCAACCTTGGCCGGATGCCGACCCGGCCCGCCTCGTCGAGGACATCGTGGTGCTTCCGGTGCAGGTGAACGGCAAGTTGCGCGGCCAGTTGGAGGTCGCGCGTGGTTCCGAGGCGGCGGATGTCGAGGCGGCGGCCCTGGCGCTTTCCGGGGTGCAGCGTCAGCTGGAAGGGAGGCCGCCCCGCCGCGTCGTCGTCGTGCCCGACAAGATCGTCAATGTTGTGGCCTGAGAGGCTTGCGGCCGCTGTCGCCGGGCTGCTGCTCGGCGCCATGCTCTCCGGCTGCACTCTGGAGCCCGTCCACGCGCGCCGTCCGCAGCAGGGCCCGGATGTCACGGCAGCCATGGCCCAGGTTGAAGTGGACCCGATTCCGGACCGGGTCGGGCTGCTGCTGCGCCGCCGGCTGGAGGAACGCCTGGCGCCGGAAGGCGCTCCGGAACCCGCACGCTATCGGCTGCGCGTGCAACTGCGCTCGGCGGCAGCCGGCGCCCTTGTCGGCACGAGCGAGAGGATAACCCGTTCCGACCTGACGCTTACGGCCGACTTCCAGCTCTTCGAGCGCGGCAGCGAACGGCCGGTGCTCAACGGCTGGGCGCGGTCGGTCCACAGCCACGATGTGCGCCAATCCGCCTTCGCGACGCGGGCAGCCGAGCGCGCGGCCCGCGAGCGCGGCGTGGAGGCATTGAGCGCGCAGATATCCCGACGCCTCGCCCTCTTTTTCCGGAGCGGGAAAAAGGCCGGATGAAGCTGTCCGGCCGGCAGATCGCCGCATTTCTGCGTAACCCGCCGCCGCCGGACCTGCTGGCTGTCGTTCTCTACGGCCCCGACGAAGGGATGGTGCGCGAACGCGCGCGCCTTCTGGCGGGCAAGGTCGTCGAGGACATTCAGGACCCGTTCCGGGTCGCCTCATTGTCGGCAATGGACTTCAAGGCCGACCCGGCGCGGCTGGCCGACGAGGCAGCCGCCATTTCCCTTACCGGCGGCAAGCGGCTGGTCAGGCTGCGCGGCGCCGGCGACGATTGCGAGAAAGCGCTTCAGGCCGTGCTGGACGGCCCCGCCGCGGACGCGCTCATCGTTGTCGAGGCTGGCGAACTTCCGCCGCGCTCGAAGCTGCGCCGGCTGGCCGAATCCCACGACCGCGCCGCCGCGCTGCCCTGCTATGCGGACGACGATGACGCCGTCTCCCGGCTGGTGGAACATGCCGTGCGGAGCGCCGGCGCAAGGATCGAGCCGGACGCTCTCGCCTTTGCCGCGGACCGTCTCGGCGGCGACCGGATGACGACCCGCATGGAGTCGGAAAAGCTGGCGCTCTACGCCGGCGAGGGCGGGACGATCACGCTTGAGGACGCCGTGGCCTGCGTCGGCGATTCCGCGGCGCTGTCGCTCGACGACATCGCCTTTGCCGTGGGCGCGGGCGACCTCGCGGGGCTTTCGACCGCCCTGGACCGGGCGGCGGCGGAGGCGACAGCGCCCATATCGATCCTGCGCGCCGTCGGGCGCCATTTCCAGCGCCTGGACGCGGTCCGGACGCTTGTCGCAGCCGGCGCGGAGGCGCGAACCGCCATGACCCGGCTGCGGCCGCCGGTCTTCTTCCGGCGTCAGGCCGCATTCCGCAGCCAGCTGCCGCGCTGGCCTCAGGGCCGGATCCACGCCGCTCTCGCACGGCTCAACCGGGCCGAAATCGACTGCAAGACCACCGGCCTGCCGGACCGGGCCATAGCCGAGCGCGTGCTGATCGAACTGGCGCAGGCCGGCGGTCAGGCCGCTCCGGCAATGGCGAGGAAATCGGCAGCCGAGAGGCTTGCGCCGCCGACCAGCGCGCCGTCCACGTCATAGGGCGCCAGCAGCGCCGCGGCGTTGTCCGGCTTGACCGAGCCCCCGTAAAGGATGCGCATGGCCTCGCCCCGGTCGCCCAGCGCGGCGCGCAGCGCGGCATGGACGGCGACGACATCGTCGACGGTCGGCGTGCGCCCCGTGCCGATGGCCCAGACCGGTTCGTAGGCGACGACCGTGTTTCCGGGCCGGGCGCCCGCGGGCAGGGAGCCGAGCAGGCTCGCCGCCACCACCGCTTCGGCCTCGCCCGCGTCGCGCTCCGCTTCGGTCTCGCCGACGCAGACGATGGCGACGAGGCCCGCCCGGTGCGCCGCCGCCGCCTTGGCGCGCACGACGGCGTCCGTCTCGCCGTGGTTGGCGCGGCGTTCCGAATGACCGGTGATGACATGGGAGCAGCCGGCATCTGCCAGCATCCCGGCCGAAATGTCCCCGGTATGCGCCCCGGCCTCCTCCGCATGGCAGTCCTGCCCCCCGAGCGCGACCCTGCTGCCGGACAGCGCCGATGCAACCGGGGCCAGCAGGGTCGCCGGCGGGCAGACCAGGAGCTCCGCCACCCCTTCCGGCGCGGCTGCCAGCGACCGCGCCAGGGCCAGACCGTCGGCGGTGAGGCCGTTCATCTTCCAGTTGCCGGCTATGAGCGGGCGGCGGGCGGCAGTCATCGGGGTTTGTTCTCCCGTTTCCCGGCGAGCGAGCGCACGGCCGACGACATCGCAATCCGTCCCTCGCCCTTGTAGGCCTCGTGGTTCGCCTCGATCATGTCGCTCCTGTAGAGGTAGTTGATCATCACCCCTGCGGACTGCGCCCGCCCGGCATCGGAGACATTCGCCAGCCAGTTCAGCCGCTCCATGCGCGCCCCGTTGGAAAGGTGGAAGTGCGCAACCGGATCGGCGGCCCGGCTGCCGCGCCTGGCATGGACGAGATAGCGCGCAACCGCCCGCAGCACCGGCCCCTTCGCCGCCTCGGCGGCCTCCGGGTCCTCCCACCATCCCGGCTTCGCAAGCGCAGCCGCCACGGCATCGTCCGGGTTGTCCTTCAGCCAGCGCCCGAAACCGGGGATCGGGGAGAGCGTGGCGAAGGTCTTGAGGTTGGGCAGTTCGGCGCGCAGATCGTCCACGACGCGCTTGATGAGGAAATCGCCGAACGCAATGCCGGCAAGGCCCCGCTGGGCGTTTGAGATCGAATAGAACACCGCCGTGTCCGCGCGGGACGGATCGCCGACCGGGCTCTCCTCGTCGAGCAGCGCATCGACGCTGTCCGCAAGCCCCGCCTCCAGCGCGACCTCGACGAAAATCAGCGGCTCGTCCGGCATGCTCGGATGGAAGAAGGCGTAACAGCGGCGGTCCGAGTCGAGCCGGTTCTTCAGGTCCTGCCAGCTCCGGATGGCATGGACAGCCTCGTAGTCGATGAGCTTTTCCAGCAGCGAGGCCGGCGCGTTCCAGTCGATCCGCCGGAGTTCCAGGAAGCCGGTGTCGAACCAGCTTCCGAGCAGGCGCTTCAGGTCCTTCTCCAGGCCGGAGAGCGCCGCATCCTCGCGCGCGAACCGCATCAGGTCGTAGCGCAGATCGACCAGGAACTTCACCCCGTCGGCCAGCGCATTGAACTGCCGCAACAGGCGTTCGCGAGGTGCCGTGAGCGCGTCCCGCAGCGCGTCTTCCGCAGCGGCCCGATTCTCCGGCGCCGCCGCTTCCAGCGCGGCCGCAGCCTTTCCGATTTCGTGCGGGTCCCGGTCGAATTCCGTTGCCAGTATGGTGAGGTAGCGGCGGCGTCCGGTTTGCGACAGCTGGAGATAGGCCTTGCCGAGATCGGCGGCGCGGTTGCGCGCCGAGACCTCCCCGCCCGTGCCTTCGAGACAGGCCCGGAAACGCTCCCGAATGCGCTCCGCGTCCCCTTTGGTCAGGTCCGGGTCCGGGTCGAGGCCGTCGCCGCCGATCAGGCCGCGCACGGCTTCCTTCAACCCGGCGAGCGTGCGGTCGAACAGCCTGGAGACCTCTGCTTCGGACTGCCTCATGTCGCGTGCATCCTGCGGAGAATGGCGGGCAACATGTCCGGCAGGTCCTCCGCAATCAAGCCCGGACCGAATGCAGCCGCCGCCTCTCCATGCAGCCATGTTGCCGCAGCCGCCGCCTCGAAAGCCGCCATGCCCTGCGCCATGAGGCCGGCGGCCATTCCGGCCAGCACGTCGCCGCTGCCCGCCGTCGCCAGCCAGGGCGGCGCATTCGCCGAAATGGCGGCCCGCCCGTCCGGCGCGGCGATCACGCTGTCGGCCCCCTTGAGCAGCACGGTCCAACCGCTGGCCGCCGCGGCCGCGCGCGCCCTGGAGAGCCGGTCGCCGCCAAACGGGAACAGGCGCGCGAACTCCCCGTCATGGGGCGTGAGCAACCCGGCGCCGCCCCTGCCCTCCGGCAACCGTCCGGCCATCGCCGTCAGCGCATCGGCGTCGAGCACGACCGCTCCCGGACGCGCGCAGGCCGCTTCGACAGCGGCAACGGTCCCGGGTCCGAGGCCAGCGCCGGGTCCGGCCAGCACGGCGTTCTTGCGCCCGTCCTCCAGCATGCGCCGGAAGTCCTCGGCCCCGCTCCGCCGCACGACCAGCGCGCCCGGCAGCGAGGCCGCATAGACCGGCCATGCCTCGTCGGGCGCGGAAACCGTCACCAGGCCGGCGCCCGCCCGCATCGCGCCCCTTGCCGCCAGCCGGGCCGCGCCGGTCGTTTCCGCCCCGCCCCAGACGACCGCATGGCCGCGCGTATATTTGTGGCTCTCCGGCCCCGGAACGGGCAGCGTCCACAAGTCCGGGCCGTTCTCGAAGGCGGTGGGGCCGACCTCCTCCAGCACCGCCTCCGGAATGCCGATGTCGGCAACGACGACCTCCCCGCAATGCAGCCGCCCCGGCAGCAGCAAGTGGCCGGGTTTCTTGCGGAAGAACGTCACCGTCAGCGCCGCGCGGGGCGCATGGCCCAGCACCGCGCCCGTATCTCCCGATATGCCGCTCGGCAGGTCCACGGCTACCAGCGGCAAGTTCTCCGCCGCTTCCAGAGCCTCCCGCGCGGCGCCCGAGACCGGCCGCTTCAGCCCGGCGCCGAACAGGGCGTCGATGACGAGCCGGGCATTCCCCAGCGCCTGCGGCCCGAGCGGCTCAACCGACCCCTGCCTTGTTTTCGCCGCCTCGGCCGCATCGCCCGCGAGCGCCTCCCGGCTGCCCAGCAGCGCCAGACGCACCGGCCAGCCTGCCGCCTGCAGGCGCTCGGCCGCGACAAAGCCGTCGCCGCCATTATTGCCGGGCCCGGCGAGCACCAGGACCGGCCGCGGGCTCCAGCGCCGGCGCACCGCATCCGCTATCGCCGCGCCGGCGCTGCGCATGAGTTCGAAGCCGGACCGGCCGTAGTCCGCCGCCAGGCGGTCGGCCCGGCCCATCTCCTCGACCGTCAGCAGGACCGGGCGGCCGCGCATTCCACGGGCAACCGGTTCGCTCAGTCCCATTCCATGACGCGCCTGCCGTAGAGCGTCTTCACGACCGGCACCGGCCGGCTCATGTCGTGCAGCCTGTCTTCGGCGAGGCGGGCCTCGATTTCCTTCAGCACGAGCGCGGTGATCGGCCGGAGCTTGAGGCGCTGCGCATCGGCGAGCCGGACCCAGTGCAGCTTCAGCAATTCGCCGGATCCCTCGCTGAGATCGCCCCGCACATGCTCGGCGTCGATCACGAAAAACCGTGCGTTGAAACGACGCGGACGGCCCGGCGGCGTCACGGCCCGGTGGATATAGGTGAGCCTGTCCAGCGCCGGGGCGTAGCCGCTGTCGTAGAAGTGCCGCCAGTCGTCCGAGAGGTCGGCGGGCCGCACGCCGTTGACGGGCTCGCCGACGATCAGCCCGGCTTCCTCGAAGGTCTCGCGCACCGCCGCCAGCGCAAGCGCCCTCGCCCGCCGCGCCGTCGCGGACGAGCGCAGCCGCTCCTCCACCTCGGGGCGCAATTCGCGGGCAGCCCGCGCATGGCCGTCCTGGCGGTCTACCCTGCCGCCGGGGAAGACATAATGCTCCGGGTAGAAGACATGGCCGCGCGACCGTTCGCCCATCACTACCTCGCCGGTCTCCCGGCGGAGGATGACGAGGGTGGCCGCGTCGCGGATCGGCGTCCTGGGCCGCCGGTCGCCGCCTGCCGTCATCCGCGCCCCGCCCCGGACGGGCCGTGGGGTGCCCAACCGGATTTGAACCGGTGACCTCCTGGACCACAACCAGGTGCTCTAACCGACTGAGCTATGGGCACCACGCGGAAAGCCTCGCAAGGAAGGACGCCATCTAGGACCTCAGCCCCCCGAAGGTCAAGACCGGAGCGCCATTGTGGGGGCTTGCATACGTGCCTGGGCTCTCAGAGGTCGTGCCCCCAGGCGTGGTGTAGGAGCTGGAGCCACCATCGGTAGCTGTGGGTAAGTGGCCCGCCGCCGGGACCGTGCGGAGTCAGGCGGCGGCGGGCCACTTATCCATAGCGGATGGCCATCGCGGTGCCGGTAGG
>JAJEAZ010000342.1 GCA_022824105.1 Alphaproteobacteria bacterium | reverse complement strand
GGGCTCTGCTGGGCGGCATGGGCCGTATTGTGGTTCATGTTCTTCCTGCTGCTGGCGATGCAGAAACCGATTGCCAAGGTGACCGGCGCGGTGACCTGCATACAGGGCATCGTGACGGCCTGGCTGCCGGGATACCTGCTGTTGGGCGGCTACATCGCCTGAGGCTCGACACATGATTCGACCCGATTCCCGGAAGAAGGATGGGCGCATGTACGGTCACCGACAACGTTCCAGACACGTTATCTGATGGGTGTAGTCGCAGATCCGGCACTTGCGTTCGGCACAGACGTAAATTCGGGGGGTGTTTGCCTTCTGCCTTGCGGTTGCCAGGCCGTTGCCGGTAACAGCGAGACGTAACGAGATGGCGCCACTCGGCGAGATCGGGAGAAGCGAGGCAGCGCTGGCGCCAGAGGATCAATAACCTGTAACTGCGAGGACGGATCGATGTTGGGTAACCTGGAAAGCATTTGGCGCTATCCTGTCAAGAGCATGCGCGGAGAAGAGGTCGACGAGGTGTTCGTCGCCTTTACCGGCGTAATGGGCGACCGGGTCTATGCGGTTTCCTCGACTGCAGCCGACAAGGCCTTTCCCTGGCATACGGCCCGCGAGCAGGAAGACTATGTGCTCTACCAGGCCCGCTTCAAGAACCGCGACGGGACCCTGAAGCCCGACAATATGGTGGAGGCGATGGGCCATCCGGCCAACATCCACGCGCCGTTCCCGACCGAACCGGGCGCCTTCGCGGTCGAGGTCGAAACGCCCGACGGCGCGGTGGTCGACGTCGAAGATCCTGCCTTCCTGGAAGGCCTCAAGGACAAGTCGGAGGGCGAGCTGGCGCTGCACCATACCCAGCGCAGCATCGTCGACTGCCGGCCGGTGACGCTGTTCTCGCTGCAGACGGTCAACCAGCTCAGCGAGGAGACCGGTACCGATATCCACAAGCTGCAGTTCCGCGCCAACTTCTATGTCGACTGGGATGAACAGGGCGGCTTCTACGAGGACAAGCTGGTCGGCAAGACGGTCAAGATCGGCGATACGGTCGAAATCATGGTCGTCGAGCGCGACCCGCGCTGTAAATTCATCACCATTCATCCGGAAACCGCTGAGACAGATCCCGCCTTGCTGCGACATGTGACCAAGGCGCACGAGGGGTTTGCCGGCGTCTACGCAGCGGTAATCAAGGAAGGCCCCGTCAAAAAGGGAGACGCGATCGCGATCGCGGATTGACGGTCCCGGCAAGCCCCCGTGCGAAACAACGAAGGGACGAGACCGGACATGACCAAACTCATCTACATCGAAGTTTCTCCCCGTAAAGAGCGGTCGCACTCGATCGCCGTGGCGGAAGCCTTCCTGGATGCCTACCGGGCGGCCAATCCCGATCACGAGATCGACAAGATGGATCTGTGGGATACCGAGCTGCCTGAGCTCAACATGGCCATGATCGACGCCAAGTACCGGCTGTTGGACCTCGATACGCTCGACGAGCGGGAAGCCAATGCCTGGAAGGATGTCGAGGCGGTCTTCAACAGGGTAAACTCGGCCGACAAAATCGTGCTCAGCACGCCGATGTGGAACTTCAACGTTCCCTACAAGCTGAAGCATCTGATCGACATCATTATCCAGCCGGATCTTGCCTTCGCCGTCGTGGAGGGCGGTTACGAAGGGCTGATCAAAGGCAAGCGGGCGATGGTGATCGTCGCGCGAGGCGCCGCCTATATGCCCCCGTCCGATTTCTTCGAGGTCGACTTCCAGAAGCGGTATATCGACTTCCTGCTCAGCTTTATCGGTTTCGAGGACATCCGTGCCCTCGTCGTCGAGCCGATGCTGACGTCGCCGGAGGAACAGGCTGCGACGCGGGCCAAACTGATCGAGGAAGCGAAGGCCGCTGCTGCCGAGTTCTAGCCGGCAGGTGCTTCATCCCGACCGCATTCCGGCGTCGGTTCAGGCGGCGGGGCTAAAGCCGTGACGCGATGGTGAAATTCTATCCGCTTACGGTCAGCGAGGTCATCGACGAGACGGCGCACGCCCGGTCGTTCAGGCTCAGACCGGCCGCCGGGCACGCGCCGTTGTTCGACTACAGGCCCGGTCAGTTCCTGACATTCCGGATCCCTTGCGAAAGCGGCCATATCGAGCGCTGCTATTCGCTGTCGAGCGCGCCTGCCTGCGACGCCGAACTGAAGGTCACGGTCAAGCGGGTCAGCGGCGGAATTGGGTCGAACTGGTTCAACGACGTCCCGAAACCGGGCGATACGATTGAGGTCGCGCCGCCCAGCGGCCGCTTCGTCCTGCGCAGCCGCGAGCGGCAGCCCGTCCTGTTTGCCGGCGGCAGCGGTATCACGCCGGTCATCTCGCTGATCAAGCAGACGCTCCACGAGACCGCGCTGGCGCCGCGCCTGTTCTACGCCAATACGGACCACGACCAGATCATCTTCCGGGACGAGATCGCCGCGCTCGGCGCCGGCTTTCCCGGCCGGTTCGAATGCCATCATCACATCGACGCGCAATCCGGATTGGCCGACGCCGGCACGATCGCCGATTTTGTCGGCGGCCGGCCGGACTGCGACTTCTACATCTGCGGCCCGGCGCCGTTCATGGACCTGGCGGAGGACGTGCTGGCCGAGATGGGCGTCGGCGACGGGCATGTCTTCATCGAGCGATTCACGATACCCGAAGACAGCGACAGCAACACGGTTATGGAAAGTCCGGCGGCTGGCGCCGACGGGGTCCAATCCTTCCGCGCCACGATCGACGGCGAGGAGCACGAGGTTCCCTATGCGGCGGGAGAGACCATGCTGCGATGCATGCTGTCCCAAGGTCTCGATCCCGTCTATTCCTGCGAGGACGCGCACTGCGGATCCTGTATGGTGATCCGCAAGACCGGCGCGGTCGCGATGCGCAAGAGCACCATCCTGTCGAAGCGCGACAAGGAACGGGGCTACATTCTGCTGTGCCAGGCCGAGCCGCAGTCGGACGATGTCTGGGTCGATTGCGATGCCTGACGGCCGGTCGCCGTGCCGCGCATCGCGCGTTTTCCACAGGGCGCCCCGTTCCCCAATCGCCCGATCTGCAACGGCTCGCCCGCAGGCGTGGGCTGCCATCGCCGTCACGCATCCCGGCGTTGCATTGCGCGGGAGTCCGATCGGTGATAGCGTGCATTAGCACTAAGTGTAGTGGCACATTTTAGTGCAGATACAAAGGGGATGGGAAAATGGCGCAGGATTCGGACAGTCAGAGTTCAGGTTTCTTCGGTTCGCAAGACGACGTTCACGAGGAATTCCATTCCAAACCGGTCCCCCTCGGAAACAGGCTGGGCTTTGCCGAGCCCGCCTGGGTCTGGTCCGGATTCGGCATCGCCTTCATCTGCGCCGTGATCGGCGGCCAGATCCAACAGGGGCTGGGAACCGTCGATGCAATCCTCGCCATCCTGCTCGGCAACTTCATCCTCTTCGTTTATTCGGCGCTGATCGGTTATCCGAGCGGCAAGTGGGGCATCAACTTCCCGCTGGCCGTCCGCTATGTGTTCGGCGGGGCGGGCGCGGTCGCCCCGATCATCATTCTGGCCCTGCTGGTCACCGGTTGGTATGCGTTCCAGGCATGGCTGACCGCCGACATCCTCCGGGTCGCGTTCGGTCTCGAGGGCGCCGTGGTGGTCGGCATCATCGCCCTGGCCGCCGGCATCGTCTATGCCATTCCGGTGATTTTCGGCATCCGCCAGATGGCGCTGGTCCGCAAGGTTGCGATTCCGGCGATGGTCATTTTCGCAGCCTACTACCTCATCACGCGGGTGTTCCCTACCGGCGGTTCGCTGTTCGAAGGCGAGGGCAGCGGCAAGATTGCCTTCTGGACCGGCGTCGGCATGGCCTGGGCGACCTTCGCGGTCTCCGGCACCATGACCGGCGACATCGTGCGCTATTCGCGAACCGGCAACCAGGCGGTCGGCGTTACGGCCGTGGCGTTCATCTTCTCGAACGCCCCGTTCATGGTCATCGGCGCGCTGATCTCGGCGACGATCACGGATCCCGGCACGGTCTATTTCTTCGACCAGAAATCCCTCGCCGTGCTGATCCCGCTGGTCGTGCTCGCGATCCTGAGCAACTGGTCGACCTGCGATGCCTGCCTCTACAACGCAGCGATGGGCTTCACCAACTCGATACCGGGCTTCAACTGGCGCAAGGCGGCCATTTTCGGCTCGATCATCGGGCTGATCGCGGCGGCGACCGGCTTCATCAGCGATATCGTCGTGTGGCTGCTCACCATCGGCCTGCTGGTCCCGCCGATCGGCGGCGCGATCATCGCCGACTATTATGTGATCCGGGGCGACAAGGGCTTCTCGGTCGAACGCAGCGCACCGGTCAACTGGGCCGCGGTGATTGCGATCATCGTCGGCGTGGTGCTCGGCTACATCGTGAACGAGCGGTATCCGACCTTCCTGTTCGGCATCACCGGCCTGGTCTCGTCCTTCGTCGTCTATGTGATCCTCGCCAAGGCGGCGCCCACCGCCATGGGCGCGGACCTGGGCGACGAGAGCACCGGCGCGGAGGCCGAGGCGGAAGCGTGACCGCAATTGCACGTTGACGGCTCCGGGGCGGCAGCCCCGGGGCCGAAGCCTCTGCAAAAGCTATTCCGGCGCGACGGTCCTGCGGTAATATTTGTCGATTCGCAATCTCAAAGACCCGTAAGGAGTCAGCCATGACCAGCGGCAACGACATCTGCCGGATGACGGCTGTCGAGATCGCACAGCGCGTGCGCGACAAGGCGATTTCGCCGAGCGAGGTCGCCGAGGCCTCGATCGCCCGGATGGAGGCCCTCGATCCGGTGCTGCACGCCTATTGCACGCCGACGCCGGACCTGATGCGCGATCAGGCCAGGGCGGTCGAGGACAAGATCGCACGCGGCGAGGACGCCGGCCCGCTCGCCGGCGTGCCGGTCGGGATCAAGGACCTTGTCGTCATGAAGGACTACCCGACCGTGTCCGGCTCCATGGCCTACAAGGACTATGTGTCGGACGTCGACGATGTCGTGGTCGAACGGCTGAAGGACGCCGGTTCGCTCATTCTCGGCAAGACCAACGTGCCGGAATTCGGCTATTCCGGCGTCGGCCACAACCCGGTGTTCGAGACGACGCGCAATCCGTGGAACACCGACCTGACACCCGGCGGCTCCTCGGCCGGCTCGGTGGTTTCGACGATCACGGGCATGACGCCCTACGCCATCGCGTCGGACGGCGGCGGCTCGATCCGCATTCCGTCCTGCCTGACCGGCACCTACGGGCTCAAGGCGTCGATGGGCCGGGTGCCGCTGTGGCCCGGCACCAAGGACGAACGCTATCCCGGCGTCTCGTCCTGGGAGTCGCTGGAGCATATCGGCCCGGTCTCCCGCACGGTGCGCGACGCCGCCCTGATGATGACCGTGATCGGCTCCGGCCCGGACGCGCGCGACCGCCATACCCTGCCGGGGCCGGAGTTCGACTGGCTGGCGTGCTGCGATGGCGATATCTCCGGCCTCCGGGTCGCCTACAGCCCGGACTGGGGCTATGCCGCCGTCGATCCGGAGGTGCGTGCGCTGGTCGACGCCGCGGCGCAGGCGTTCGAGAGCGACCTCGGCTGCACGGTCGAGATCGCCCATCCGGGCTTCGAGGATCCCTATCTGTGGTTCTGGGGGCTGGTGGCCCTCGAATCCGACCTGCGCGGCCTGCGCAGGATGGTCGAGGAACACGGCCATCACATGACGCCGCATCTGGTGGACTTCATCACTCGGCCGTGGACCGCCGAAGACTTCACCGACGCCGTGATGGGGCGCAAGGCGGTGACCAACAGGATGGCCGCCTTCATGGAGAATTACGACATCCTGCTGACCCCGACCCTCGCCGTCCCGGCCTTCCCGGTCCACACGCAGGGGCCGGAGAAGATCGACAACCGGATCGTCGAGCCGTTCAAGTGGCTGGCCTTCACCTTCCCGATCAACATGACGGGGCAACCGGCCGCCTCGATTCCGGCCGGCTTCACCGAATCCGGACTGCCGGTCGGCCTGCAGATCATCGGCCGGCATCTCGACGATCCCACGGTGCTCCGCGCCTCGGCCTGCTTCGAGGCCGCCCGCCCCTGGGACCACGTCAAGCCGCCGATTCTTGCGGAGAGGGGGCTGGCGTAAGGAACGCCGTCCGGCCGACCGGCCGGAAACGGCACGCGCAGGCGCGCGGCCCGGTCCGCCTAACGCGCGACGATCGGGATTTCGAGCGACGGCGTCTCGAACAGGGCGAAGAAGGCCCCGATGCCGTCCGTATCTCCGGCGGCGGCAACCTCGCCGGCCGCGACGCCGGCGGGAAAGCCGGCGCCGCCGGTCACGGTCGATTCCAGGAACGCGCGGCTGAAGCGCAGGCGGATATCGGCGCTATCCGGCGGATCGTCGTGAAACTGGCAGACGCCGCGGCGCACTTCCAGCGCGCAGGCTTCGCCCGTATCCGTCGTCTCGAAGGCGACCGTCACTTGCGTGTCCAGCGCCGCCTCGGCCCGCAGCCGGACGGTCATGCCGTCGATCATCCGGGCCATCGGGAAGGTGCGCACCGTGTCCGGGTGGCCGAAGGGCAGGCCGCGCGGCGGCTTGAGTTTGCCCTCCAGTTCCAGCGCGGCGGTCAGCGCCCAGTTGCGCCAGTTGGTGTTCGCTTGCGCGAGGCCCCAGCGGCGCAGGGCGTCCGCGCGCAGCGTGCGGGCCTCCGTGTCGCCGGTGTCGGCCGCGACCAGCCAGCCGGCCAGTTCGGCCGCCCACTGGGCGTCGCCGCCGTCCAGCGCCGTGCCGGCTTCGCGAAGCAGCGCCTCCCGGCCGCCCATCAGGGCGACGTAGCGCGCCGCGCGTTCCTGCCGGGGCGGCGGGTCGAGCCGGGCCGGGTCGCCGTCGAACCAGCCGACATAGCCGGCGTAGATCGCCGGCGCCGAATGTTTGTAGCTGCCGTAGAATTCGCCGAGCCACTCATGTTCCGCCAGATGCGCCGGCATCGCCACCCGCTCGGCCAGTTCGTCCGGCGTCGCGCCCTTGTTGATCCAGCGCACCGTCTGGTCGTGCAGATGCTGGATGGCGTCGCGGTAGGCCGTGAGGACGCCGGCGACTTCGTCCGCGCCGGATACCGGCCGGCCGTGATGCGGGATCAGGGTTTCGGGCTCAAGCCGGCGCAGCCGGTCGATCGCGCGCACCCAGACCATCGGGTTGCGGAAGCCCGTGCCGCGCAGGGCGTAGATGTTCGGGAAGGTCTCGCCCTGGATCACGTCGGCCGACAGGAGAACGCGGTCATCGGCGCTCCAGACGACGACCTGGTCGTCGGTTTCGCTCGGCAGGTGGATCAGGGTCAGGCGGATGCCCGCGATTTCGATCTCCTCCTGCCCGGCGAAGGTGCGCGTCGGCGCGATGAAGCTGCGCCGGCCCGGAATGTTGGGCGGGCCGAGGCCGGAGCCGATATTGCCGCTCTCGTCGCGCGGCAGCTGAAAGCCGAAGGTGTACATGGCCCGGCGCGCCAGCACCGGCGCGAGCAGGCCGCTGTCCCGCGCCAGATGGTCGGTCAGCTCGTCGAGCGCGACGATCTCAACGGCGCCCGAGCGGACCTGCTCCTCGGAGACGAAGGCTCTGACGCCGCTGATATGGTCCGGATGGACATGGGTGTAGATCACGGCACGGATCGGCTTGTCCGTGATCCGGCGGAACCCCTCGGCGACCGGCTCGGCGAACTCGACGGTCGGCAGCGTATCGACCAGGACGCAGCCGTCGTCGCCTTCGACCAGCGTGCAGTTGGACGGGCTGAAGCCGTAGGCGACATGGTAGCGGCCGGCGACGGTGCGGATCGACGGTTCGAACTTGGCGTTCTGGCGCGCGAGGCGGGGATGGACGGTCATGGAGACGGCTTTTCCTGCTGACGATGGCGGCGCCTTATAGCGCGCCGCGCCGGAAACTGCCTAGCTTCTCAGACCTTGCCCGCGCTGGCGATGGCGGCGACGTTGAGCAGGCCGCGCACGGTGGCGTTCGGCGTCACGATATGGGCCGCGCCGCCATAGCCGAGCAGGATCGGGCCGATCGGCTGGGCGTTGCCCAGGGCCGACAGCGCGTGGATCGCCGCATTGGCCGCATCCATGCCCGGAAAGACCAGGATGTTGGCCCGGTCGGTAAGCCGCGCGCAGGGCAGGAAGCGGTCGCGCGCCGCCTTGTCGAAGGCCAGGTTGAGCTGCATCTCGCCCTCGAACTCGAAATCCGCCTCGGTCTCCGTGAGGATTTCGGTGGCGCGCCGCATCCGGGCCGCACTCGGGCTGGCATGGGCGCCGAAATTGGCATGGCTGATCAGCGCGACCCGCGGCGTCAGCCCGAAGGCGCGGACCTGCGCCGCCGCCGCGCGGCAGATTCCGGCGATTTCCTCCGCACCCGGCTCGTAGTTCACATAGCCGTCGGCGATGAAGACGGTGCCGGTATCCATGATCAGCGGCACCAGGGCCGAGACGGTTTCCGCCCCGGTTCCCAATATCTGGTCGATCCGCTCCAGATGGGTCGAATAATGGCCGGTGGTACCGCAGATCAGGCAGGCCGCCCTGCCCTCGCGGACATGCATCGCCGCGGCCAGCGTGTCGCTGGTGCGGAACAGCTTGCGAGCCGCTTCCGGGCCGATGCCGTCGCGGGCGCGCAGGCTGTGGAGTTTCGCGCCGTAGCGCTCGACCAGTGCTTCGTCGTCGTGGTCGAACACCTCGAATTCCCGGCCGGGCGCAATGCGCAGGCCCATTTCGGCGCACAGCGCGGCGATCCGGCCAGGCCGCCCGGTGGCGATGGGGGCCGCAATGCCCTCGTCGAGAATGTTCTGGATCGCGCGCAGCACGCGCCGGTCCTCGCCCTCGGCGAAAATCACCTTGCGCGGCGCCGCCCGGGCGCTGTCGAAGATCGGCCGCATCAGGAAACCGGTGCGGTAGACGAAGCTGGAGAGCCGGGCCCGGTAGGCTTCGAGGTCGTCCAGCGGCCGCGCCGCTACGCCGCTGTCCATCGCCGCCCCGGCGACGGCCGGCGCGATCGCGCCGAGCAGCCGCGGATCGAACGGCCGGGGCAGGAGATAGTCGCGGCCGAACTGCAGCCGCTGGTCGCCGTAGGCCCGGGCGACCTCGTCGGTGATGCCTGCGCGAGCCAGTTCCGCCAGCGCCGTGACGCAGGCAAGCTCCATCTCCCGGTTGATGGCGGTCGCGCCGACATCGAGCGCGCCGCGGAAGATGAACGGGAAGCAGAGGACGTTGTTGACCTGGTTCGGATAGTCGGTCCGGCCGGTGCAGACGACGGCGTCAGGGCGCGCGGCGCGGACCTCTTCGGGCATGATTTCCGGAACCGGGTTGGCCAGCGCCATGACCATCGGTTCCGGGCCCATGCGCCGGACCTGGTCTGCGTTCAGAACGTTCGGTCCGGACAGACCGAGAAAGATTTCCGCGCCGTCGATCGCCTCGTCGAGCGTGCGGGCGTCCGTGTCCTGGGCGAAGGCCGCCTTGTGGGGCTCCGCGTCGCGTCCCGTGTGGACCAGCCCGTCGATATCGACCAGCCAGACGTTCTCGCGCTTCAGGCCGAGGTCGAGCAGCAGGTTCAGGCAGGCGATGCCGGCCGCGCCGCCGCCGGTCGAGACCAGCTTGACCCGGCCCAGGTCCTTGCCCAGCAGGTGCGTGCCGTTGACGACGGCGGCGCCGACCACGATGGCGGTGCCGTGCTGGTCGTCGTGGAAGACCGGGATGTTCATCTCCGCCTTCAGCCGGTTCTCGACGATGAAGCAGTCGGGCGCCTTGATGTCTTCCAGGTTGATCGCGCCGAAGGCCGGTTCGAGCCGCCGGATCGTGTCGGCCAGCGCGTCCGGGTCGCTCTCGTCGATCTCGATGTCGAAGACGTCGATATCGGCGAATTTCTTGAACAGGACGGCCTTGCCCTCCATGACCGGCTTCGCCGCCAGCGGGCCGATGTTCCCGAGACCGAGCACGGCGGTCCCGTTCGAGACGACCGCCACCAGGTTGCCCCGTCCGGTGTACTCGAACACGTCGCGGGGGCGCCGGTGGATCTCGCGGCACGGCTCCGCGACCCCCGGGCTGTAGGCCAGCGAAAGGTCGTGCTGCGTCCGGGTGGGCTTCGTGGGCCGGACCTCGATCTTCCCGGGCCGGCCCATGCGGTGGTAATCGAGGGCGTCCTGCTTGCGAATCAATCCGGGTTCTCCTCGGGGTGAGTCCTCAGGGGAAAGCGGGGTCGGCTCCGGCGCCGCTTCGCACACAGCGCCGCCCCCGACGCCGGGCGGGGCGGAGGCAGCGAAGTGTATAGAGGCGCCGCGGCCGGGACGACGGAAATCACCCGGCCGCCGAGGCGCGGACGGGGCAGACTGCGGGGGTGGCGGTCCCTGTCAGGGGGGTGACCGTCTCTGTCAGGGGCAGACGCCACGATCCGCCGCATGGAAATCCTCCCTCTGGTCATCGGCCTCTCCCTTGGAGCCATCGTCACCTACGTCTGGCGCAGCCGGGAAATCGCTGCCCTGAAACCGAGCGCCGCCCGGGCGGAGGCGGCCGAGGCGCGGAGCCTGGATCTCCGGCAGGAGCGCGACGAGGTCCGCGACCGGGCTGCAGCGCTCGAGAAGCGCGTAGCGACCGCCGAGGCCGCCGCCGACCGGACTCTCGAGACGGAACGGGAGGTGTCGGACCTCCGGCAGGAGAACACCCGGCTCGAAGCCCGCGTCGCCGCCGCCGAGGCGGCGCGGAAGTCGGAGAGCGACTCGCACGCCGGGCGCGTCGCGGGTCTGAAATCGCGCCTCGCCGCCGGGACCGCCGAGGCGCGAGACCTGAGGCAACAGATCCACGAGGCCGGGCAGCGAGCCGGCAAGGCCGAGTCGGCGCTCGCCTCGGAACGGAAGTCACACGAGGCGCGGCTGGAGGAGATCCGGACCCTCGGGAAGGAGATCGAGCGGAAGTTCGGGGCGCTCTCGGCCAGGGCGCTGGAGCGGAGCGGCGAGAACTTCCTCCAGCTCGTGACCGAGCGGTTCGAGCAGCACAAGGCGGCGGCCGAGCGCGATCTGGGCGCCCGCCAGAAGGAAATCCGGAACCTGGTCCGACCGCTCGGCGACACGCTCCGGGACTTCCGCAAGACCGTGGACGACATCGAGAAGCAGCGCGTGGAGTCCCACGGGAAGCTCGCGGAACGGCTCCGCAGCCTTGCCCACGGCGAGAGTGAGCTCAGGGCCGAGACGCGCAACCTGGTCCAGGCCCTGCGCAAGCCGCAGACGCGGGGCCGGTGGGGCGAGATGCAACTCCGGCGCGCCCTCGAGATGGCGGGTCTGCAGCGGAACGTGACGTTCGACGAGCAGCCGACGGTTGGCGGCGTGCGGCCGGACGTGGTCCTGCGACTGCCGGGGGACCGCGCGATCGTGGTGGACGCCAAGACGCCGCTCGAGGGCTACCTGGACGCCATCGAGGCGACGACCGAGGCCGAGCGGCAGAGCGCGGACCAGGCCCACGCCCGGCACGTCCGCGAGCACGTCAGAGGGCTCGCGAGCAAGAAGTACTGGGATCTGATTCCCGAATCGGTCGACTTCGTCGTCCTGTTCCTGCCCGGCGAGGCCATGTTCGCCCGCGCCATCGAGACGGACCCCGGACTCCTCGAGGACGCCGTGGAAAAGCGCGTCTTGATCAGCACGCCGACGACGCTCATCGCGCTCGCCAAGGCGATCGCCTACGGCTGGCAACAGCAGAAAATGGCAAGGGAGTCGAGGAAGATCGCGGACCTCGGCCAGGACCTGTTCAAACGCCTGAGAACCTTCGCTGGCCACCTCCAGAAGACCGGCAAGTCGCTCGAGCAGACCGTCAAGCACTACAACCGAAGCGTGGGCTCGTGGGAGTCGCGTCTGCTCCCCGCCGCCAACCGCTTCGACGAACTCCACGTGGTCCCGTCGGGGTCGAGGATCGAACCCACCGGTCCGGTTTCCACGGCCGTCCGCGGGCTCGCGTCTCCAGAAGCCCCCGCCGCGCTTCCGGAAGGAGATCGCCCCCCGACGCTGACGCTGCCGGCGGCGAACGACGCGAGCGACGCCGACGAAACGAGCGGGGCGTCGGCGCCCCCGACCGCGGCTCCGCGCGAGTCGTCGCCTCCCGCCCCGCCGACCTGGACCGCGTCAGAAGAGCAGATCCTCGACAACATGCTCGATCTGCTGCGGCGCATCGAACCCGACGTCGAACTGAACCCGAAGAGGAACTACATCGGCCTGCTGGTCGGAGGCCGACCCCGCAACTTCGTCCGGTTCAAGCGGCGCCCGACGGGCGTCCTCGCCATGTATTCCCTGTCCGACGCGAGGAGCCTGCGCGAGGTGTTCGACGCGCGAGGGATGCCGTTGACGATCGACAGCCGGGGCAAGACGCTCGTCATGCTGACCCGGGAGTCCGTCGCGGGCCATGCCGACTTCCTGCTCGATCTCGCCCGCCGGGCGCGGGACGCTCACCGCGGGCCCGGACGCCGGCCGGGAACGTCCGCCGGCGGCTGACGCCAGCCGAAGAACTGGGGCCAGAAGTCTTCAGCCGTCTCGCCGTCCCGGTCGCCCGGCGAGAGGTGAGCGCCGCCGGGGTCAGGCGGCTTCGAATTCGAAGGCGGTGATGTTCCGGGTCTTGCGGCTGAATTCGACGCCGACGAGGTGGATCGGCTCTCCTCGGCCGCGGTACTTCGCCGCGTAGTCCCGCTCCCGGAGCTGGGCGAGCGCCGACCCGGCGGCCGTCATCTCGGCCACCTTGAACTCGAACAGGTACACATGGCCCCCGGTCCGCACCGCCATGTCCAGCCGGCCGTGGTTGCTCGAGTCCTCGAGCGTGATGTCGTATCCGAGCGCGGCGAAATACGAGTAGAACACGCTGGCGTAGTAGCCCTCGTAGCGGGCGATGTCGTTCTTCGTGTACCACTCGTACGGGATGCTCGCAAAGAACGCATGGAACAGCTCTTCGAGTCCGGCGCAGTCGTGCGCTTCCAGGAGCCGCTCCAGACGCAGACTGTTCGCCTGTTGCCTCTCCGGATTCCTGACCAGTTCGCGGAGCAGGTGTTCGTTCAGGCCGATGCGGACTTCCCGGTTCGGATACCCGAGGCGATAGAGCGCGCCGCGCCGCCCCTGTTCCTCGCCGGTGATCGTCAGATAGCCGGTCTGGAACAGGAGCGCTTCGGTCCCGATCCGCTCGATGTCGAACACCGAGAGCAGGTCGCGGGTGCTGCGGCGTTCCGCGAGCGATGGCGAAGAGACGCGCCGCCGGATCAGGGTCTCGAGGAGGAACGTCGGGGTTCCCGATTCGAACCAGTGGGCTTCGAACCTCCTGCTGTCGAACAGCCGCAGCAGCGCATACGGGTTGTACACCCGTTCCGGGCCGCCCCACGAGTAGCCATCGTACCAGTCCCGCACGAGATCCCGGTCAAGTCCCTCGAGTTCCGGCGCGAACACCGAGTCGAGGTCACCCTCGGTGTAGCCGCAGATCGCGCTGTAGCGCGGGTCGAGCGTGACGTCCGTCAGGTTGTTGAGCTCCGAGAACAACCTGACCTTGGTGAACTTGCTCACCCCGGTCAGCAGGACGAACCACAGGTGGGCGTCGCTCGCCTTGATGACGCCGTAGAGGCCGCGGAGCGCCTCCCGATGGGCCGTCGCGACCTCGGCGCGCGCGAGGGCATCGAGGATCGGCTTGTCGTACTCGTCCACGAGGACCGTCACGCGGCGGCCGGTCTGCTCGTGAAGCGCCCGGATCAGTCGCCGAAACCGGTCCCGAGGCCGCTGGTAACGAGGGGCGAGCCGGAAGCGACGCTCGAGCTCGTCGAACTGGACGGTCAGGTCGGCTTCGAGATCCTCGGGACGTCCGAAGCTGCCGCCGGCGAAGTCGAGCCGGACGACCGGACGGCGGACCGACCAGTCCCACCGCTCGTGGATTCGGAGACCCCGGAAGAGCGGCTCGCTGCCCTCGAAGAGCTCCTTCAGCGTGTCCAGCAGCAGGCTCTTCCCGAACCGTCGCGGACGGGACAGGAAGAAGTACTTGCCGCGGTCCAGAAGGTCACCGATCCAGGGGGTCTTGTCCGCGTAGTAGTGGCCCTCTCCGCGGATCTCGCGGAAGGTCTGGATCCCGAGCGGTAGCCGCCGCCGAACCATGGCTCCATGCCTCCCGTCGCGATCAGCGTTCCGTCGTCGTCTCGGCGGTCGGCGTGTGGTTCCGGAACCAGGTGAGGATGCGCTCGGAGACATCCATCAGGAACTTCGGCTCCCGGGGGCCGTGCGGCGTCCGCGGATAGACGACCATCTCGGTCGGGATCCCGCGCCGATCGAGAGCCCGGTAGAACTCCTGCCCCTGCGTGAACGGCACCCGCAGATCCTCCGCGCCGTGGATGACCTGGGTCGGGGTCGTCACCTCGGCGATCCGGTACATCGCCGAGTGCGCCTCGTACACCTCGTAGTCATCCCAGAAGTCCCCGCCCATGTGCGCGGCGAGGTAGTCCTGGATGTCGGTCGTCGTGACCATGCTGATCAGGTTCGGCAACCCGGCGCCCATGCTCGCCGCCACGAAGCGGTCGGTGCGGGTGACGGCGAAGGACGTCATGTAGCCGCCGTAGCTCCAGCCCATGAGGTAGAGCCGGGACGGGTCGGCGATCCCGCGCTCGATGAGCAGGTCCACGCCCGCCATCAGGTCGTCCATGTCGCCGAAGCCCCAGTCCATGACGTTGGCGAAGCGGAACTCCTTGCCGTAGCCGGTGGACCCCCGCGGATTCGGCCGCAGGATGCCGAAGCCCTCGGCGGCGAAGTACTGGAGCATGTAGATGGAGGGAGCGCCGGTGAAGGTCTCGGAATAGACCCCCGCCGGGCCGCCGTGGACGTTGAGGATGAGCGGAACCCGGCGCCCTTCCACGTGATCCGGAGGCAGCGTCAGCAGACCCTCGATCTCGAGGCCGTCCCCGGAGTCCCACGTCAGCACGGTGGTCTCCCCCATGGCGGGGCGCGGAACATCGGCGTGGAGATCCGTGAGCTGGCGGGGTTCGAAGGCGGAGGCCGGTCCGCCGCCGGCGGCGAGGTCGGCGGCGAACACATCCCACGGCGCACCCGGCGTCTCGTGGGTAAAGGCCATGACATCGGCGCCGGTGGCGATGGCGGCCGACCGGAAGACGCCGGGACCGGGCGTCAGCGGCGTCGGCGAGCCGCCATCCGCCGGCAGCGCGAAGACGCGGCGCGAGGTGCGGTGCGCCTCGGCGACGTACACCATCGAGCCGTCCCGCGACCAGCCCAGGATGCCGGGGCTGCGGTCCGGCGTCTCCCCCAGCTTCGTCGCCGAGCCGCCCGCGACCGGGATCGTGTACACGTCGCCGAGTCCGACCGGCTCGGGCTGGTCCCCGGTCGAACGGAAGGCCACCGTGGCGCCGTCCGGAGAAACCCGGGGCGAACTCTCGATCCCCGCCCCGCCCCGCAGCAGGGTCACGGCGCTGTCGAAGAGATGGACCACCGAAAGATCCCCGGAACGGCGGTTCGTGTTGATCCGGGGGTCGGCCTGGTGGGTGAAGACGATCCGGTCGTTGCTCGACCAGTCGAATCCGGTCACGTGGAAAGCGCCGCGGGTGATGCGGCGGTCCTCGGCGTCCGGATCCGGCCGGTCCCCGACGAGCGCCACGTAGATGTGGGCGTAGCGGAAGTCCTGATCCACCAGCTCCACATCCCGCTTCTCCTTCTTCCGGGTCTTCTGCTCCTCGGTCTCCGGATCGGACATCGTGTAGGCCACGCTTCGGCCGTCGGGCGAGAACCGGAAGGAACGGACTCCGGCCTCGGCATGGGTCAGTTGCCAGGCTTCGCCGCCGGCGAGAGGCAGCACGAACACCTGGGACCGCTCACCGCCCCTCGAGCTGGTGAAGGCGAGGTAGCGGCCATCGGGAGAAAACATCGGGGAACCCACCGAGTCGTCCGCCCGCGTCCAGGCCGCCGTCTCGCCGCCCGCAGCCGGAACGACATGGATGCGGGTCCGGTACTCGGACTTCTCTCCCTCCATGAGGGGTTCGGTCACGCCGAACGCCACCTGCGAGCCGTCGGGCGAGATGGCGACGCCGGAGATCCGGTGGTAGCGCATGGAGAGCGCCGGAGTCCAGCGGTCGTCTTCGGCCAGCGCCGCGATCGGCGCGACGAGCGCCAGCAGAACCGCGAGAACGGTGGAGCGAATGGTCACGGGGCAGCCTCCCTGCCGACCCGGACCCCTCCGGCCGCCGGCGCCCAAGTATCCCACCCGGTTCAGCGGAGGCGCTGCCGCAACCTCTCGTACACGTTGCCGCGCAGGCCGGCCCTCAGGATCAGGAGCCGGTCCGGTTCGACGCGATGGACGACGCGCAAGCCGCCCACGCGAATCCGGCGGACCCCTGGAAGCCGACCAGCCGGCGCGAGCGGGCGGGACGAGGATCCTCGCCGAGCGCGGCGATGGCGCCCGAAAGGCGCTTCAGGAGAACCCGGTCCGGGATGTTCCGGAGATCCCGAACCGTGGAGCGGGAGAAGACGATCCGCCGGCTCAAGGACCGAGATCGCCCTTGAGGCGATCGAAGTCCACGCCGCCCGAGGCGCGGAAGTCAGCCAGCGCGTCGAGAGCGGCGAGGAGATCCAGCCGATCCTCCAGCGCCTCCAGGGCATTCAGGGCATCCAGGTCGGACGGCGGCACGATCACGCCGACGGCCTCGCCGCGCTTCCAGAGCATGATCCTCTCGCCGCCGACGGGCGCGGCTGCGGTGATGCCGGCAAACTGCGCCCGAACTTCCGTCACCGAGATGGTCCGCGGCGGAGCGGTTTGTCTCTTCATGGAGGCGACCGACCAGCAATCGTGCCACAGGGGGTGCGAGTCTCGCGTAGCCTTTCCTGATGAGCGCTTCCCCGGTCCGGACCGGACTCGACTGCCTCCCCGAACTCCGCGACCTGCTCCGCGGCTGCCGGGTGGGATTGATCGCGAACCCCTCCTCGGTCACGGCGACCTTTCGGCACGCCCGGGAGGTCGTGGCGGCGCTCCCCGGCGTGACGCTCGCCGCGCTCTTCGCTCCCGAGCACGGTTTCGAGGCCGTGGAACAGGACCTCGTCGAGATCCCCGACGCCGGGGGTCGGATTCCGGTCCACAGCCTCTACGGACCCGTCCGGAGGCCGACAGCGGCCATGCTGGAAAGACTCGACGCGCTGGTCTTCGATATCCAGGACATCGGCTCCCGCTACTACACCTACATCTGGACCATGGCGCACGCCATGGAAGCCTGCGCCGCCACCGGCAGGCGCATCGTGGTCCTCGACCGTCCCAACCCGATCGGAGGGCGGGCGGTCGAGGGGAACATCATCCGGGCGGATCACCGCTCCTTCGTCGGGCTCTATCCGCTGCCGAACCGCCACGGGATGACCGCGGGCGAGATCGCAGGCCTGCTGAACCGGCATCACCGGATCGGCGCGGACCTCGTCGTGGTCGGCTGCGAGGGCTGGCGCCGGGAAGCGTGGCTGGACGAGGCCGGTCTCCCGTTCCTTCCGCCGTCGCCCAACATGGCCACGCTCGACACCGCCGCGGTGTATCCCGGCGGTTGCCTGATCGAGGGGACGAATCTCTCCGAGGGCCGCGGCACGACCCGCCCGTTCGAGATCACGGGAGCCCCCTGGATCGAGAGCGGGCGCCTCGCCGACGCGCTGAACGCCGAGAAGCTCCCCGGCGTGCATTTCCGCCCGGTCTCCTTCCGCCCCACCTTCCACAAGCACGCCGGCGAGGAGTGCGGCGGCGTGATGCAGCACGTCACCGACCGGAGCGCCTATCTCCCTTACCGCAGCGGCATCGCCCTGATCGCCCACATCCGGCGGCTCTGGCCCGAGCCGTTTCGCTGGCGCGATCCGCCCTACGAGTACGAGTTCGAGCGGCTGCCCATCGACATCCTCTCCGGCTCCCCCGCCCTCCGCGAAGGCGTCGAGGCCGGACAGGGCGTCCCCGAACTCGCCGAGGCGGCGAACGAGGGGCGGTCTGCGTTCGATCCGGTCCGCGAGCGCTATCTGCTGTACCGCTGACTGCCGGAACGCCGGACTCCGCCGGTTCGTCCCGGCGCGACATCCTATGGAGCGCCACTCTCCAGAGTGGCAATTCCCGACCCCAGCCGGGTTCCATTGCGGTGCCGGTCTGGAGACCGGCGCTCCATAGAACGTTCCTTGACGGGGCGCTCCGTGCCGGGCAGGGCCGCTCCCGCGAGAACCGGCCCGGCGCGCCGGCAAGCACGATGGATCGCCGCTCTCC
>JAJEAZ010000663.1 GCA_022824105.1 Alphaproteobacteria bacterium | reverse complement strand
CGGCACGACATGGACGGTGCCCGACAGGTCCCTGAGCCGGATCGTGCGGATCGACATGCCCTCGACGATGCCGGCATGGCCCGCAAGCGACACATATTCGCCGACGGCGACCTGGTCCTCCATGACGATGAACAGGCCGGTTATGACGTCCTTCACCAGCGTCTGCGCGCCGAAGCCGATGGCGAGGCCGGCAATGCCGACGCCGGCCAGCAGCGGCGCGATGTCGATGCCGAGCTCGGAGGCGGCCGTCAGCCCGCCCACCGTCAGCAACAGCACGGCGCTCGCGCGGCGCAGCAGCGGCAGCAGCGTGCGCGCCCGGCCGCTGCGCTGCACGGGGTTGCCGTCTTCGTCGCGAGCGTCGAGATAGCGTTCAATGGCGAGGCAAAGCGCCTCCCACAGGACGAGGAAGACGCCGAGGACCAGCGCGATGCGCACCAGCGCGCCGATAATGCGCTCGCCCAGCGGCGCCGCCAGCAGGTCCAGCACCGGGGCGCGCCACGCCTCCAGCGCCGCGACCGCCGCGATGAGCCATACGGCCGTCCGCAGGCTCTTGCGCAGCACCGGCACATAGCGGTCGGCGCGGGCCTTCACGCCGGGGAACCGGCTGTCGGCCCGGATTTCCCAGCGCGTTGCGGCGTCCACGAGCCGCAGGACCCCGAGATCCGCCAGCCGCGCGGCCGCGACGGTGGCGACCGTCCAGGCCGAAGCGGCCCCCATATAGGCGAAGCCGCCCTCCACGGCGGATGCCCAGACCAGAAAGACGGCCGCCAGATAGGCCACGGCGACGACATGCCAGATATCGGCAAGCCGGCTCCTGATCCGTCCCCCGCCGCCGCGCAGGCGGTCGCGAACCGCAATCCGGTTGCGCAGCACCATCGACACGGCCACCGCCAGCACGGCCAGGCCGACGAGATCGACCAGCAGGCGGTAGGGGGCAGCGGGCAGCGCAAAAATGCGCGCGGCCTCGCAGACGAGCCAGCCATAGGCGACGGCAAGAACCAGCCGGCGCAACCAGGCGAGCAGGCCCGCCGCGCCGGAATCGTCGAGCGTCGCCAGCACGGCGCGCAGTGCCAGCATCGCAAGCCGCGCCCCGCTGCTCGCATAGACGACGGCGAGGACCAGTTCCGCCGCGGTCTGCGGCAGCGCCGCCACGGAAACCGCGGCGAAGCTGGCGAGGGCAAAGGCGGCGAGCGGCACGGTCCCGAGCAGCAGCGCGACCGCTGCCGCCAGCAGCCGCTCGCCGGCGCCGCCGGACTCCGGCCGCTCCGAGGCCCGGCGCAAGCCCGCCATAAGGCGCCGCACCGCGATTTCGACGATGAAACCGGCAAGCAGGACCAGCAGCGCCTGTCCGAGCACCGTCCAGAGGGGCGCGCCGCTGGCCGGATCGTCGAACCCCTGCTCCAGCCACTGGCGGAACACGCCGGGGTCGAACGCGAAGGACAGCGACCCCGCGACATCGCCGCCGAAGGCCGCGATGCTCTCGGTGACGGACGCCAGCGGCCCCCGCGCCGCTTCCTCCGCTTCCGGTTCGTCCCCGCGCCGCGCCGCCGCCAGCGCCTCGATGCGCCGGACAAGCGCCGCCCGCTTCGCCTCGTCCTTCAGCTCGGCAGCCAGCGCCTCCAGCTCCGCCGCATCCGGCCCGGCCGGCGCTTCCTGCGCCGCCGAGGTGAGCGGCCAGCCCCAGAGGACGGCAAGAACCGCCAGAATCCCAAACGCCCGAATCATGCCGCCATGTTACACGAGGCGGCTTCTCTCAGGCGCAAACTATGGAAACCGGCGGCGAACGGGCATCGAGGCCCTTAACTTTCATCGGCCAGAAGCGCCTCCAGCTTCTCTTCCGTCAGGCCGTTGGTAGCCGCCTCTCTCGACAGCGCATCCATCGACTCCGCAAGCCGGTCCCAGGCGTTTCCGCGAAGGCGCTCGTACTGCTCAAGCGACATCACCACACAGACGGTCCCGTCGTCCCCGGCGAGGCGGACCGGCGCCTTCCGCGCCGCATCGAAGAGCGGGCGGAGTCCGTCTTCTGCGTCCTTGACGGCGATCTCCTTCATGGCTGCAAATATGCGCTGCCGCCCGGCGATACGCAATTGCTTACTCCGAAGCGCTGTCTTCCGCCCGCCGGGCGGCGCGGCTATGGTGGCGGCGTCTTGCGGGGGCCTTTTCAGGGAATGGTTGCATCGTGTTCCGGCGGCTGCTGATCGCCAATCGGGGCGAGATCGCCTGCCGCATCGCCGCGACCGCGAGGCGCATGGGGCTTCGCGTCATCGCCGTGCATTCCGAGGCGGACGCCGGCGCGCGCCATGTCCGGACCGCTGACGAGAGCGTGTGCATCGGCCCGGCGCGCGCGCAGGCCAGCTATCTCGACATCGACGCGCTGGTCGAGGCCGCTCGCCGCACAGGCGCGGAGGCGGTGCATCCCGGCTACGGGTTCCTCTCCGAGAACGCCGAATTCGCCGAGCGCGTCGCCGCAGCCGGCCTCGCCTTCGTCGGCCCGCTGGCGGACGCCATCCGGGCGATGGGCTCCAAGAGCGCCGCGAAGAAGATTGCGGCCGATGCAGGGGTGCCGCTCGTGCCCGGCTACCACGAGCCCGAGGCGACGCTGGAGCGGCTCGCGGAAGCGGCGGAGGAGATCGGTTATCCGGTGCTGGTCAAGGCGTCGGCCGGCGGCGGCGGGCGCGGCATGCGTATCGTCGAGCGGGCGGAGGAGTTGCCGGCCGCGCTCGCAGCCGCGGAGCGCGAAGCCGCTGCGGCCTTCGGTGACGGCGCCTTGCTGCTGGAGCGCTACATCGCACGGCCGCGGCATGTCGAGGTGCAGGTGCTGGCGGATGCGCACGGCGCGGTGCTGCACCTGCTCGACCGCGACTGTTCGATCCAGCGCCGGCACCAGAAGGTGATCGAGGAGGCGCCCGCCCCCGGCCTGCCCGACTCGCTGCGGTCCGAAATGGGCGAAGCGGCGGTCAGGCTGGCGCGCGCCATCGGCTATGTCGGCGCGGGCACGGTGGAGTTCCTGGTCGAGGGCGGCGGCGCCTTCCACTTCATCGAGATGAACACCCGCCTCCAGGTCGAGCACCCGGTGACCGAGATGGTGACCGGGCTGGACCTTGTGGAATGGCAGCTCCGCATCGCGGCGGGCGAGCCACTGGCTTTCTCTGAGGAAGACATTGCCGCCTCCGGTCACGCCGTCGAGGCGCGGCTCTATGCCGAGGACCCGGCGCGGGGTTTCCTGCCGCAGACCGGGCGGCTGGCGCATCTGGCCTTTCCCGAGGACCGGCCGGGCCTGCGCATCGACAGCGGCGTCGAGACGGGCGACGAAATCACGCCCTTCTACGACCCGATGATCGCCAAGGTCGTCGCCTGGGGCGAAGACCGCGAACGGGCGCGGCTTGCGCTGGCGGACGCGCTGGCCGACACGCGCATCGCCGGCCTGAACACCAACCTGTTCTTCCTGGAGACGCTGGCCCGCCACCCTTCGTTCGCGGAGGGCGCGCTGGACACGCACTTCATCGAGACGCACGGAATCGCCGCCGTCGAACCGCCCGAGGGCGACGGACAGGTCATGCGCGCCATGGCCGCCATTGCCGTGCTCGAAGACCGGGCCGGGCGCCGAAAGGTGCTGCAGCGGCAGGCGCCCGACCGTTTCTCGCCCTGGGGGCGCGGCGATGCCTGGCGGCTCAACAGCCTTGAGCACGACCGGCTGGACCTCGCCGACAATGGCGAGAAGGTGACATATGAGGCTGTCCATACAGGCAGCGGCTACCGTCTGGACAGTGGCGAAGGTTCGATTTCGGTCTCCAGCGTCGCGCGCGGCGCTGACGGCGGCCTGACGGCGGAGATAGACGGCCGCCGCCAAAGCGGCGCCGTCATTGCGGACGGCAACCGGCTCACGGTCTTCCTGGGCGGCGCTCGTCGCGAAATCCTGTTCGAGGAACCGGGCGCGGCGGCCATGAGCGCGGAGATCGGGGGCGGCAGGCTGACCTCGCCCATGCCCGGCACCGTCGTGCGGGTGCTGGTGGAGGTCGGCCAGGCGGTCAGCAAGGATGAACCGCTGATCGTGCTGGAAGCGATGAAGATGGAGCACACCATT
>JAJEAZ010000133.1 GCA_022824105.1 Alphaproteobacteria bacterium | reverse complement strand
CGAGAGGTGCGTGCGCCGTCTCGCGCGCGCAATCAGGTGCGCGAACCGCGCCGGCGCCGACACCCGCCCGCGCCCGCACGCGAAACGCGCGCAAAACAGGGACACCCCTGTCCCGCCCTTTGCCTGGAAGGAGGCACGCATGACCGAAACCGGCCCCCGCCGCCGAAGCCCTCGCCGCAGCCCGGCAGGAGGCCCGCGCCGACGGCTTGGCGGAAACGGCCTGCATGACAAAACATGACATTTCCGGCGGCGCACATGACCGAACATGACATTCCATGACATTTCCGCAGGGGTCCTCGCCGCTGGTGTGACGCGGCGTTTCAGCAGTCCGTCGCGGCGAAACCGCCCTGCCGAGCGGCGCGGCCCAGCGCCGGGGCGTCGAGACGCCGGCGAAGCTGGTCGCGCACGTCGCGCCAGCGAAAGCGGATCGAATTGGTCACGATCTCGCGGTCGAGCTCCTTGTATTCGTCGACGATCGGCGCGAACCGGACAAGATCGGCCTCGCTGCCGGCAAAGGCGTGCCGGCCGTCCGCCGCCGCCGCCGGCCAGTCGGTCGCCTGGAGGCGGAGGTCGAAGCGCGCGAACGTTTCCCCGGGCGCCGGATCCGCGCCGGCCTCGGCGAGCCCGCGCTCGGCAGCGAGACGGAAACAATGCGACGCCAGCGCCGCCGCGCCGCCGGGAGGCAGCGAACCGTCCCTTTCGGAAAGCGCCGCCGCAAACACCGTAAGGTCTGCAAGACAGGAGAGAAAAAGCTTAACTGCCGCCATCCGAATCGAGGCCGAGAAGGTGTCGTCCTCGAAATAAATCCGGTAGCTCGTACCCATTCGTGTTTTCAGATAACCGTAAAGCGAGGTCTGCGCGACATAGGAAGAGCGCGTGCGCAGAAAGTCCGCAAGCCTGTCCGGCGTATCGAGCCTGTGGCGCTCGAAACGCGGACGAAACCTTTCCACAATTGCCCCAACACCGAGGACGGTTTTGCGCAACATAACCGCTTTTTTCGGGTTCACATGTCAAAGAATCTCGATTATAGGCGACCATGGCTCCGTGCGGTATCCCCGACCCTGAGATGTGGTCTGGAGCATAGATCGGCAAGGCCGGGGAGGCCCACGCCCGAACAATAAGAGAAGGGGAGAGAGACGCATGGCGGAAGTTAGTTCCGAAACTCGGCAAGCGCACTGGAGGAAAACCTCCACCCTAACCTATGTGGTCCTGGCGATCTGGTTCCTGTTCGGATATGTGGTGCCATGGTTCGCCAAGGATCTCGACGGGGCGTCCTTCCTCGGATTCCCGCTCGGCTACTATTTCATCGTGCAGGGCTCGCTGATCATCTTCGTGCTGCTGATCGTTGTCCAGAACATCTTCCAGGACAACATCGACGAAGAGCACGGGGTGGCGGAAGAGTAAGGGGAGCGGCTGATGAATACGCAAGCGCAAGGCACGAGGTTCGTCGACAAGCTGGGCAAGGTGTACGGCCTGTACACCCTGGGTTTCCTCGGCTTCTTCGCCCTCATGGCCATTATCGAGCAGTTCGGCGTCGGCGCCAGGACCATCGGCGTGCTGTTCCTGCTCTTCACCCTCGCGATTTACGCCACCATCGGCTGGCTGTCGCGCACCATGCAGGTGGACGCCTATTACGTTGCGGGCCGGGAGGTCCCGTCGCTCTATAACGGCATGGCCACGGCGGCGGACTGGATGTCCGGCGCTTCGTTCGTGGCGCTCGCCGGCGGCATCTATTTCGGCGGCTACCCCTATCTGGGCTTCGTGATCGGCTGGACCGGCGGCTATGTGCTGGTCAACGCGCTGATGGCGCCCTATCTGCGCAAGTTCGGCTGCTACACGGTGCCCGACTTCATCGGCACCCGTTACGGCGGCAACCTCGCGCGGTTCTGCGCGGTCTTCGTCCTGGTGGTTGCGTCCTTCACCTATGTGACGGCGCAGATCAACGCCACCGGCACGATCGCGGCCCGGGCGCTCTCCATCCCGTTCGAGGTCGGCGTGTGGTTCGGCCTGCTGGGCATCCTGCTCTGCTCCATGCTGGGCGGCATGCGCGGCGTGACCTGGACGCAGGTGGCGCAGTACATCGTGCTCATCATCGCGTACCTGGTGCCGTTGATCTGGATGTCGAACGAACAGGGCTTCGGCATCATCCCGCATTTCGGCTACGGCGAAGCGGCGCAGCGCATCCAGCAATTGGAGGCGGAATACGGATTGCAGCCGGCGGCCGAGGCCGTGGCGGGGCTGAAGGTGCTGACGACGGCGCATTTCGACCCGCAGACCTCGCTCGACAGCTGGAAGTTCGTCACGCTCGCGCTCTGCATGATGGCGGGAACGGCGTCGCTGCCGCATATCCTGATGCGGTATTTCACGACGCCGTCCGTGCGCCAGGCGCGCAAGTCGGTCGGCTGGTCGCTGTTCTTCATCTTCCTGCTGTATTTCTCGGCGCCGGCGCTCGCCACGCTGACGAAGCTGCAGCTGCTGGACCCGGGCCTCGCAACCGCGGTGGTCGGCAAGGCGGTGGAAGACGTGATGGCGCTGGAGTGGGTGAAGAACTGGTCGGCCGTCGGCATGCTGTCGGTCGTGGACCAGAGCGGCGACGGTATCGTGCAGCTCAACGAGTTCTTCATGCGGCCCGACATCGTCGTGCTGGCCACGCCCGAGATCGCCGGCCTGCCCTATGTGATCTCCGGCCTGGTCGCGGCGGGCGGCATGGCGGCGGCCATGTCCACCGCCGACGGGCTGCTGCTGGCGATCGCCAACGCGCTCAGCCACGATCTCTACTACAAGATCATCGACCCGCAGGCCGATACGCGCCGCCGCCTGGTGGTGGCCCGCGTGTTGCTGGTCGGCATCGGCGCGCTGGCTGCCGCGGTGGCTTCGCTGAAGCTCACCGGCATCCTCGGCGCGGTGGCATGGGCGTTCTGCTTCGCCTGCTCGGGGCTGTTCTTCCCGCTGGTGCTCGGCATCTGGTGGAAGAGGGCCAACCGGGAGGGCGCCATCGCAGGCATGATCGCCGGCTTCGCGGCAGGCTCTATCTATCTCTGGTGGACCTATACCAGCGGCGAAACCTGGCTCAGCCTCGACCATCTGCGCTTCGGCCTGATCGGCATGCCGGTCTCGCTGGTGGCCATGGTAGTGGTGTCGCTGATGACACCGGAGCCGGATGCGGAGACGCAGGCCATGGTGGACGAAACCCGTATTCCGACGGGCGACTCGATCCTGGCCGAGACGCATTGACCGCAGACCGGCCTACAGGCGCTAAAGGAGGCGGGGCTTCGGCCCCGCCTTCAGCCGCGCCCGCAGTCCTTCCGGCGAGGCGGCATGGATAGCCTCGCGCATGCGCTGCCCGGCTGGGTGGTGCTTCTGGACTACATTCTGGGCGTGGCGATGTGGACGCTGGTCGGCCGCTCGGCCATGAACATCTTCCTGCCGGTCACGTCCGACTTCTTCTTCATGAAGGCCTTCGTGAAGATGACTGACCCGATCCTGCGCGTCTTCAAGCCGGTGACGCCCGGGTTCCTGATCGATCCCGTCGTGCCGCTTTACGTCGCCTGGTTCTTCTTCCTGTTCCGGTTCTACGCCATGCCCTGGCTGCTCGGCTATTCCGTGCTCGGCATGCTCTCCTTCCCGCTCGAAGGCGAAGTCGCCGCTATGCTCTACGACATTTTCGGCAGCGGCCTGTAGGGGCCTCATGCGGGCGCGGGGAAGAGGAGCCGTGATGGTCCGCACCGTCCTCCTGCCGCTTGCCCTCCTGCTTGCGGCCGGACCGCTGGAGGCGGAGCCCTACAAGGGCTTCCCGCGCGGCCACGCCCTGATTGCGCCCGCCGAACTGAAATCCGCCCTCGACGGACCCGGCCCGAAACCCGTCGTGCTGGCGGCGGTCGGCCGGGTGCCCTGGCTGCTGGGGCATATTCCGGGCGCGCAGCGCGTCCAGCGCCGCGCCTATACCGACCGCAACGGCATGGCGGTGGACCGGGCGCGTTTCCAGGCGTTCGCACGCGGCCTCGGCATAGACGACGGGACCCCCGTGGTCGTCTATGACAACGCCTATGACGCCGCGCGCCTCTGGTGGCTGTTCCGCCTCTACGGGAAGACCGATGTCCGGGTGCTCGACGGCGGCTGGCGGGCCTGGGACGAGGCGGGCTACGCCGTCGAGCACGGCCCCGGCCGGGCAGCGCCGAAGGCCGGGAACTTCACTGCCGCGCCCGCGCTCGCCGGCTGGACGGCCGGCTTCGACGAGGTCGCGCTGGCCCGTCCGGACGCGGGCGCACGCCTCTGGGATGCGCGCGACATACCGGAATGGAAGGAGACGGGCCCTATCGGCGAAGCCCGCTTCATCGGCTGGCGGGCGTTTCGCAGGGCGGATGAGGGCCGGCCCGCGGAGTTCCGGACCGCCGCCGAAATCGGCGCATTGCTCCGGCAGGCGGGCTTCGAGCTGGAGGACGACCACATCTTCTACTGCCATTCCGGCGTGCGCGCCGCCACGCCGATGCTTGCGCTCTACCTCATGGGCTATCCAGTGGAACGGTTGCGCCTTTACGATGGTTCCTGGATAGAATGGAGCCGGCGGGCAGCCGACTAGCGCCCGAAAGATGCGACCGATTGCGCCGGGGAGTGGACAAGCGCGTCGGACGCTCTATGATTTATGTTGCACTGCAACAAAGGAGTGAGCGATGAACGCGGATCCGGTCGTCATTGTGGGCATGGCGCGCACGCCGATGGGGAGCTTCCAGGGCGTGCTGAAGGATGCGACGGGGCCGGAGCTCGGCACCTGCGCGATCACCGGCGCGCTCGAGAGCGCGGGCGTCGCGGCGGACGATGTGGACGAGGTGATCCTCGGCTGCGTTCTGCCGCACGGCCAGCGGCAGGGGCCGGCCCGCCAGGCCGCCATCCATGCCGGCATCCCGAAGTCGGCCGGCGCCACCACGATCAAC
>JAJEAZ010000702.1 GCA_022824105.1 Alphaproteobacteria bacterium | reverse complement strand
TAGCCCGGCGCCGGTTCCGCGCCGGGCGTCGTTCGCCCCTACTCGGCTGCGACCCGAACGATGGCCTTGCCGAAGTTCCGTCCGGCCATGAGCCGACAGAATGCGTCCGGCGCGGCCTCCAAGCCGATGGCGACGTCCTCCCGGAACGCGAGCCGTCCCGCCCGCAGCATGGGCTGCAGTTCCGACTCCATTTGCGGGCGCAGGTCTTCGTGGTCGTAAACGACCAGGCCGCGAAGCGTTGCCCGCGCCCCGATGACGAGGGCGGGGTTCGGCCCCGGCGGCGGCTTCTCGGAGTTGTACTGGTCCATCAACCCGCACAGCGCAACCCGGGCATTGAGGGCCAGCCGTTCGATGACGGCCTGCAGGACATCGCCGCCCACGTTGTCGAAGTACCGATCGATGCCGTCGGGGCAGGCCGCATCCAGGGCATCGCGCAACGGCGTGGCCTTGTAGTTGATGGCCGCGTCGAAGCCCGCTTCCCCGAGCAGCCAGGCGCATTTGGCCTCGCTTCCGGCGATGCCGACCGTTCTCGCGCCGCGGGCCTTGGCAAGCTGGCCGACCGTGGCGCCGACCGGACCGGCGGCTGCGGAGACCACGAGCACGTCGCCCTCCGCCGGCTGCAGCAGCCGCTCAATGCCGGCGTAGGCGGTCAGCCCCGGCATGCCGAGCACGCCCAGCGCAAGCGACGGCGGTTCAATGCCTTGGGGAATTGGCGTCAGTGCGCCAACCGGCAGGCGGACGCGGCGCTGCCAGGCTCCGAACGCGCGCACGAGATCGCCTTCGCGAACGCCGTCCCCCGCCTCGCAGGTGCGCAGGACCATTTCGCTCGACATCGGCTCGCCCGGCAAGATCGGCCCGCTGATGTGCCGGCCGCTCAGGCGTCCGCGCAGGTAGGGGTCCAAGGAGATGTGGAGGGTCTCGCACAAAAGGCCCTCACCCAGCGGCTCGTCGATGCGCCGCACGCCGAAGTCGCCCGGCACCGGTACGCCTTGGGGGCGCTCGACCAGAACGACCTGTTCGTTGGCGCTTGACATCCGCCTCACCTCTGGCCGATGCGCTCGCCCGCCTCTTCGGAGGTGGGCTCGTCCGGGCGCTCCAGCGCTTCCTGCTCCTGCTGCAGAATGCGCAGGATGCGGGCTAGGTACTCCTGGTTCCAGCGGCCCCTGGCCTCCTGCTGGGCAACGCTCGGCGCGAAGGCTTCGATGTCCGCCCGGCTGATGCTGCCGCGCTCCTCGAGGAGCGACTCGATGGTGTCCAGGCGCTGGCGCAGCACGGCCAGCTCACCAGCGACTGCCATCGTGATGGACAACACGCGCTCGACGTCCGGGTCGGCTAGGAACCAAGGCCGCTTGCCCTTGGCCTTGGCGCCGGAGAGGGCGATGCTGTCGAGGCTTGCGGGGCCGGAGGCTGGCTTGTTCATCGCTCGGTCCACCCGCAGGCCGATCCCGTCAAACCGCTGCCCGTGCGCCGGTGATGTGCCAGGCGGGCTTGCGTCCGTAGTCCTCGACCTCATCGGCGGCCGCGTCGGGGAAGAGGCTGGTGTCAACGACGGCCGCGACGCCGCCGTGGAGAAGTTCCTCCGGCTTGAAGCCCGCGTCCAGCATGACCCGGTCCAAGTCGATCTCGTGGAGCTTCGTCCAGAACGGCTCGTTGTTGTTGAAGGCGTCCCAGTCCCGCATGGCCTGCTCAAACGGTGGCATCTCCGCGTCGTACTGGGGTTGCTCGATGTGGATCACGAGCCCGCCCGGCGCAATGAGCCGGCGGCATTCCGCCATGATGCGCGGCAGCGCCTTGGCGGACGTTTCGTGCAGGAACATGGTGCTCTGAATCCAATCGAAGCTCGCATCCTCGAACGCGCCTAGGTCGGCGCAGTCCGCCTGCACGAAGGCGACGTTGCCGATGCCGAGGCTCGCGGCCCGGGCCGCGCCGTAGCGGAGCATCGGCGCGGCAACGTCAACCGCAGTCACCTGAGCCTCGGGAAAGGCCTCCGCGATCGGCAGCATGTTGTGGCCGAGCCCGCAGCCCAGGTCGAGGATGCGGCGCGGCCGGAAGTCGGGGTGGTGCCGTCCCAAGTAGTCGACCATCCCCCGCCCGCCGCCGTCGGTGAAGCGGCCAAGCAGGCCACCTGTGGTGACGAACATGCCCGAGTCGTAGTTGGCGGCGGCGCTCAGGTCGCCGGCCACGCGCTCGGCGTGGTAGCTGCCGGGCATGCAGTGGTGGTCCACGGCGGTGAGGTAGTCCGGCATCCGAACCCCCTCATCGAGCTGCAGGCTGTCCGGCGGCGTGAGGCGTTCGGCCCTCTCCATGAGCGCGGCAAGCTGGGGCAGCACGACCGACAACCCGGCCTGCTGGCGCATCTCCATGGTGTTGCGGCGCAGCGCGCTCCAAGCCTGGTGGATCGGCTCGGAGGCCAGCGCCTTGTGAACCTCCTTCCGGTTGCGGGGCTCGCGTCCGTGCTCGGCCGCGAACGCCGGCGCCACCCGCGCCTCGTACGCCTTGGCCACGCCCGGCAGGACGCTCGCCGCCAGATGGCGGTTGAGGTGGGCAAGAAAGTTGTAGCGTTCGACCTGGTCGTGCGTGGTCTCCGGAAAGACGCCGTGGGCGCCCACGGCCCGGTAGTCGGGCGGGCCATCGTAGATGTTGTCGTTCATCGGGCCTCCTGTTCGAGGAGCCAGGGAACTGGCCTTGTTCGCACAAATGACATATTAATATATCATTGAGTCTTTAACATGCGTCAAGGCAGGCCCAAGTTACCATGACCGGGTTGTTGCGGCACCAAGCGCCACGGACGGCCTCATGACCGGGACGCCGTGCGCGCCGGCGGGGCGAAGGGCATCGTGACCGGCGTGCCGCCCGACTTCAGCTGGCCCGGCGGCAGCCGGCTCGCGCTCTCCATCGTCGTGAACGTCGAGGAGGGCGCCGAGATGAACGTGCTTGACGGCGATGCGGCGCCGGAGCCGGTTGACGAGATCGGCGCCGTGCCCCGGCGGCCCGTGCGCGTCCACGGCAACGAGTCCAATTACCGCTACGGCATCGAGGCGGGCGCCGCGCGCGTACTCGGCCTGCTCGAACGGCGGCGGCTGCCGTTCACCGCCACCGCCGCGGCGCTCGCGCTTGAGCGGGCGCCGGAACTCGCCCGCCGCTTGGCGTCGTCGAACGGCGAGGTCGCCTGCCACGGCCACCGCTGGGTGCACCAGTACCGGATGGAGGAGGACGAGGAGCGCCGGTTCATCCGCGACGCTTGGCAGTCCATCGAGAGAACCGCCGGCCAGCGCCCGGCGGGGTGGCTGTCCCGCTTCCTGCACACGGAGAACACCCAGCGGCTGCTGCTCGAGCAGGGCTTCACCTACCACATGGACGACTATTCCGGCGACATGCCGTTCTGGACGAGTGTGGACTGCAGCGGCGGCCAGCGGAAACCGCTGCTGATCGTGCCCTATGCGCTTGACACCAACGACATGAAAATGTGGACCGCGCCTGCGCTCAGCCCCAGGGACTGGGCGGCCTACGCCATCGACACCTTCGACTGGCTGGCGCGGGAGGCGGCGGAGGACGGCCCGCGCATGATGTCCCTGGGGCTGCACCTGCGCATCATTGGCCGACCGGGCCGAATCGGCGCGCTGGAGCGGCTGCTCGACCACGTCTCAAGCCGCGGCGGCGTTTGGGTGGCGACCCGGCTTGCGATCGCCAACGCCTTCGCCGACGCGGTGCCGGCACCGGCATGAGCGGCTTGGATGCCGAGCCGCCGCGCAGACCCGGTGGGGAATCGTTGAAACGCGCCCCAATTGATATGAGGACCGCACCATGAGTGAAGCAGCACACGCCTACAGCGAAGCGGACGAACAGGCCATTCTCGACGCCATCGCCAAGTGGGTCGACAATGAGGTGAAGCCCTGCGCGGCGGAGCTTGAGCACGACGACAGCTATCCCCAGGCGTTGGTCGATCAGATGCGTGAGTTCGGGCTGTTCGGCGCCACCATCGCCGAGGAGCACGGCGGGCTCGGCTTGTCGGCGACCACCTACGCCAAGATCGTGGCCCTGATCTCCGAGGAGTGGATGTCGCTTTCCGGCATCTTCAACTCCCACCTGATGATGGCGCGCATCGTCGAGCGCCACGGCACCGACTTCCAGAAGGCGTACTGGCTGCCCCGGTTCGTCACCGGCGAGATCCGCGGCGCGCTGGCGCTTACGGAGCCCAACGCGGGCACCGACCTGCAGGGCATCCGCAGCCGGGCGGACGCCGAGGGCGGCGACTACGTCATCAACGGCACGAAGACCTGGATCAGCAACGGGATCGAAGGCGGCGCCGTGGCGCTTCTGGTCAAGACCGACCCGGATGCCACGCCGCCGCGCAAGGGCATGTCGATGTTCATCGCGCCCAAGGCGGACCCGGACACGGGGCAGGCGCACCCCGGCTTCAAGACCGGACGCAAGCTGGAGAAGCTGGGCTACAAGGGCATTGACTCCGCGGAACTGGTTTTTGAGGACTACAAGCTGGACGCTCGGCGGCACCTGGTCGGCGGCGAGCCCGGAAAGGGCTTCTACATGGCGGTGGGCGGCCTGGAGCTCGGCCGCATCAACGTCGCAGCCCGTTCCGTGGGCATCGCCCGGCGGGCGCTGAAGGAGGCCACCGCCTACTCCCAGACCCGGGAGACCTTCGGCCAGCCGATCTGTCAGCACCAGGCCATACAGCTGAAGCTCGGGGAGATGGCGACCCGCGCCCGCGCCGCTGAGCTGCTCACCCTGGATGCCGCCCGGGCCTACGATGCCGGGGAACGCTGCGACATGGAGGCGGGCATGGCCAAGTACTTCGCCTCGGAGAGCGCCGTGGAGAACGCCCTGGAGGCCATGCGCGTCCACGGCGGCTACGGCTACTCCAAGGAGTACCCGGTGGAGCGGCTCTACCGGGACGCGCCGCTCATGTGCATCGGGGAGGGCACCAACGAGATGCAGCGCATCATCATCGCTCGCCAGCTCATCGCCCGCAATCCGGCCTGAACCGGGCGCGAGCGGCTGAAGGGGCATGGAATGAAACCGGAGAGTGGGATCGGTCCGCTGACGGGCGTTCGCGTGCTGAGCGTCGAGCAGTACGGAGCCGGACCCTACGGCACGCAACTGCTGGCGGACCTGGGCGCCGAGGTCGTGAAGGTCGAGAACGGCGCCACGGGCGGCGACTACTCCCGGTCCGTCGGACCCCACCTGCTCGGCGACGGCGACAGCCAGTTCCACCAGGCCTTCGCCCGCGGGAAGAAGAGCGTGGACCTCAACCTGAAGTCGCCCGACGGCCGTGCGCGCTTCGAGCGGCTCGTGGCCGACGCCGATGCGGTCGCCAACAACCTGCGGGGCGACCAGCCGGAAAAGCTGAGGATCCGCTACGAGGACCTGTCGGCTCTGAAGCCGTCCATCGTCTGCGCCCACCTGTCCGCCTACGGCCGGGACAACAGCCGAGCATCCTGGCCGGGCTACGACTACCTGATGCAGGCGGAGTGCGGCTACTTGAGCCTGACCGGCGAACCCGACGGGCCGCCGGCCCGCTTCGGACTGTCCATGGTGGACTACATGACCGGCTCCCTCATGGCCCTCGGGCTCGTCTCGGCGGTGCTGCGGGCGCGGCGCACCGGCCGGGGCTGCGACGTCGACGTGTCGCTGTTCGACACCGCGCTGCACCAGCTGTCCTACCCCGCGGTCTGGTACCTGAACGAGGGGATGCGCACCAAACGGCTGACCCGCTCGTCGCATCCGAGCATCGTGCCGAGCCAGCTGTTCCGCACCGGCGACGGCTGGCTGTTCGTCATGTGCCAGACGCCCAAGTTCTGGGAGTTCTTCTGCGCGGCGATCGACCGGCCCGACCTGCCGGCGGACGAACGGTTCGCCGATCCGGCGGGCCGCTTCGCCCATCGGGAGGCCCTGCAGGCCGCCATTGAGGACACCCTTGCCGCGGAGTCCACGGTCCACTGGCTCGAGCGGCTGGCCGGCCGGGTGCCGGTGGCCGAGGTCAACGACCTTGGCACGGCGCTCGACAACCCGTTCGTCGATGAGGTGGGCATGGCCAGCCGCGTGGAGCACCCGGACCGCGAGCGCGGACTGCGCCTGCTGTCGAGCCCGTTCCGGGTCGATGGGGCCAGGGCGCCCGACCGGCGCGGCCCGTTGCTCGGGGAGCATGACGAGGAGTTTCCCTGAACATGAAGCTCGAAGGCATTCGGGTGCTCGACCTGTCCGCGTTCCTGCCGGGTCCGCACATGACCATGATGCTGGCCGACCACGGCGCCGACGTGATCATGGTGGAGCCGGCCAACGGCGTCGGCGAGCCGACCCGGGCGATCGGCCATCGCGACGCCGAGGACGTATCGGTCTGGTTCCGCAACATCGCCCGGGGCAAGCGCAGCCTCAAGGTCAATCTCAAGGACGGGGGCGGCCAGCGCCTGTTCCGCGAGCTCGCCGGGACCGCCGACGTGCTCGTGGAGGCGTTCCGGCCCGGGGTCGTTGAACGGCTGGGCATCGACTACCCGACCCTGAGCGGCCTCAATCCCGGCTTGGTGTACTGCTCGATCTCCGCCTTCGGCCAGGACGGCCCCCTGCGGGACAAGCCGGCCCATGACCTGACCGTGCAGGCGCTCGCCGGCGTCGCGGCGCTCAACCGCGGCCTGGAGGACGGCAAGCCGGCCGCCCCCAACATGCCCGCCGCGGACGCCACCGCCTCGCTCATGGCGGCGGCGGCGATTCTGATGGCGTTGTTGGGCAGGGCGCGCACCGGCCGCGGCGACTACATCGACCTGTCCATGTACGATGCGCTGCTGGCCTGGACGCCCAACGTCACCGGACCCGTGTTCGGCGACGATGCGCATCCCGAACCGAAGGAGATGCGCTCGTTCGGGGGCGCGGCCATGTACCACATCTACGAGACGGCCGACGGCGAGTTCCTGGTGCTTGGCGGCTCCGAGGCCAAGTTCGCGCGCAACCTGCTGTCGGCCTTCGGCCGCCTCGACCTGATGCCCCATGCGGAAGTCGAGCCGGGCCCGGAGCAGGGGCCCCTGCGCCGCTTCTTCAGGGAGCGGTTCGCCGAGCATCCCCGCCCGCACTGGGAGTCGTTTCTGGAGCCGGTGGACTGCTGCTGGGCCTTCGTGCGCTCGCTGAAGGACGCCTTCGCGGACCCGCACACCCGGCAGCGGGGCATGCTGCTCACCGACGGTCGGGGCAATCGGCACATCGGGCCGCCGATCAAGTTCGCCGATGAGCCCGCCCAGCCGAATCTGGCGATTCCGAAGTACGGTGAGCACTCGCTGGAGATTGGGCGCTCGCTCGGCATCGACGAACGGACCCTGGCCGACTGGCATGCCTGGGGCGTCATCTGATGCGCGGCGGGATGCGACTTGCTGGAACTCGTTCATGCTTGACGAACTCACCCAGTTCCTAGCGGAGGCCCGCTTCGAGGACATCCCCGCACCCGCGGTGGCTGCGGCGCAGTCGTTCCTCGCCGACAGCCTCGCCGTCGGCGTGGCCGGACGGCGGCACCCGCACCGCAACGCCGTTGTCGACGTCGCCTCGCGCTGGGGAGCGGGCGCCGATGCGCGCGTGCTGGGCGACGGCGTCCGCCTGCCCGCCGCCGGGGCCGCCTTCGTCAACGCCTACCAGGTTCATTGCCTGGAATTCGATTGCGTTCACGAACGGGCCGTCGCGCACGCGATGACCGCGGTGGCGCCGGCGGCGCTCGCGGAGTGCGACGCGCGCC
>JAJEAZ010000554.1 GCA_022824105.1 Alphaproteobacteria bacterium | reverse complement strand
CGACGCGGACGATGCGGAGATCACCCGCACCCGCAAGCTGCGCCGGTCCTTCATCGCCGACAAATACGCCGATGTGATCGAGGCCTTCTATTCCGGCGGGACCTCCGTCGAGCTGCGCACCGCCGTCACCTTCGAGGACGGACGGGAGGCGTTCATCGACAATCGCATGCAAATCCAAGACGCGGCCTGAGAGGAGCGTATCCCCATGGCAGACTTCCACTGGGGCTTTTTCCTGGAGCTGGTGGTCTCCGGCGTCCTGATCGGCCTCATGTATTCGCTGATCGCGCTGGGCTTCGTGCTGATCTACAAGTCCACCGACGCGATCAACTTCGCCCAGGGCGAGTTCGTCATGATCGCCGGCATCATCGTCGGCGCCTGCACGGCCTCCTACGGCCTGCCGCTCTGGCTGGCGATTTCGCTTTCGGTCGGCTTCATGGTGCTCTTCAATGTCGGGCTGGAGCGCACGGTGCTGCGCCCGATGATCGGGCGGCCGATCGTGGCGATCATCATGGCGACCATCGGCCTTGCCGCACTGCTGCGCGGCGCGGGGCCGTTCTTCTTCGGCGCTGAGACACGCCCGCTCAACCTGCCCATCGACGACGCGCCGATCATCATCGGCGACCATTTCATCTACCTGAACCCGATCCACCTGCTTGGCGCCGTCGCGGCGGTGCTCTTCCTGCTCGGCTTCGGCTGGTTCTTCCTCAAGAGCCGCAAGGGCGTCGCCATGCGCGCGGTCGCCGACAGCCACCAGGTGTCGATGGCCATGGGCATCAATGTGCAGCGCTATTTCGCGCTCGCCTGGGTGATGGCGGGCGTCGTGGCGGCGCTCGGCGGCGTCATCTGGGGCAGCCTGCTCGGCGTCGATACGCAGCTCGCGATCATCGGCCTGAAGGTGTTCCCGGTGGTGATCCTGGGCGGCCTCGACTCGATTGTCGGTGTCATCGTCGGCGGCATCATCGTCGGCGTCGTCGAGAACCTGGCCGCCGGCTATCTCGACCCGATGGTGGGCGGCGGCACCAAGGATTTCACGCCCTATGTGCTCATGATCCTGATGCTGATGTTCAAGCCCTACGGGCTGTTCGGCAAGCCGATCATCGAGAGGATCTGATCTCCCATGTTCCATCGCGAGAGCGGCTATTACAAGACGACCTACAAGGGGGACATGGCCTTCTACCCGCTGCCCGTCGGGCGGTGGTCGGTCGCGCTCATCGGCATCCTCTTCCTTGTCGTGGTGCCGTTGTTCCTGGACCCCTATTACCTGTCGATCCTCTGCCTGATTTCCATCGCCATCGTCGGCGCGCTCGGGCTCAACATCCTGCTGGGCTACACGGGCCAGATTTCCATCGGCCATGCGGCGTTCATGTCGGTAGGCGCCTACACCGCGGCGAACCTGATTACCAAGCTGGACTGGCCGTTCTGGCTGGCGGTGCCGTCGGGCGGCATCATGGCGGCGGCCGTGGGCGTGCTGGTCGGCATCCCGTCGCTGCGCATCAAGGGCCTCTATCTCGCCATCGCGACGCTCGCGGCGCAGTTCATCATCGAGTGGGTCATCAACCACACGCCGGCGATCTCCGGCGGCGTGCAGGCCTCCATCGAGGTGCCGCGTCCGGTCGTCTTCGGCGAGAAACTGGATACCGAGCTCGAGCTCTACTACTTCCTGATGGCGTTTGCGGTCATCGCCATAGTGGCGACGATGAACCTCGTGCGCTCGCGCGTCGGGCGCGCCTTCATCGCCATCCGCGACCAGGACATCGCGGCCGAGATCATCGGCATCAACGTCTTCCGCTACAAGCTCTACGCCTTCGCCATCTCGTCCTTCTACGCCGGCGTGGCGGGCGTGCTCTACACCTACTATCTCAGCATCGCCAACTACGAGCAGTTCCTGATCGTGGTCTCCATCGACTATCTGGCGATGGTCATCATCGGCGGGCTGGGTTCGGTGCTGGGTTCGGTCTTCGGCGCGGTATTCGTCACCCTGCTGCCCGTCGTAATCCGTATCTTCATGGACACGTTCGGGGCATTCTTCTTCGATCCCGTGATTCTCGCCCAGGTGACGGCGCAGTTCCGGCTGATCCTGTTCGGCGCGCTGATCATGTTCTTCCTGGTGGTGGAGCCCGAGGGCCTCAACCGCCTGTGGCTCAATATCCGGAACTACTTCCGGATATGGCCTTTCTCCTACTAGCCCTCGAAACGCGAAGGGAGGACGTGGAATGAGACGTCTCGACAAACTGCTCTTCGGCGCGGGCCTCGCACTGGCCGCGGCGGGGGCGGCGACATCGGCCGGGGCGGCCGAGATCGTCATCGGCCTGCAATGCGACCGCACCGGGCCGACGCAGATCGTTGGCACTCACCTGTGCCCCGGCTACCACGACTATGTGAATCTCGTGAACTCCAGGGGCGGGGTCGAGGGGCACACGATCAAGACCATCGAGGTCGACCATGAATACAAGGTCCCGGCGGGTGTCGAGTCCTATGCGCTGCACAAGAAGGAAGGCGCGGTCCTGATCTCCCTCTACGGCACGCCGCACACCCAGGCGCTGACGCAGAAGCTGACCGAGGACAAGATCCCCGGCACGTCTCCGGGCTTCGGCACCGCGGCGGCGGCCAATGGTGAGAACTTCCCCTACATCTTCCCGATCGCGGCTTCCTACTGGAGTCAGGCGGCAGCGGGCGTCGAATATGTCCGCACGCAGGTCGGCGGCGACCTCAAGGGCAAGAAGATCGCCTACATCTACTATGACAACCCCGCAGGGCGCGAACCGCTTCCGGTGCTCCACAAGCTGCGCGACCGGCTCGGCTTCGAGTTGAAGGAGTTCGCGGTGCCGCCTCCCGGCATCGAGATGTCCGCGCAGGTGCTTGACATCACGCGCCGCTACCGCGCCGATTTCGTGCTCTCGCACCTGTTCGGGCGGGCGCCGTCCGTGTCGATGAAGGAGTTCAAGCGCGCCGGCTATCCGCTCGAGAAGGTGCTGGGCTTCGTGTGGGCCGCCAGCGAGGCGGACATCGCGGCAGCGGGCGGCTTCGACCGTGTCGAAGGCTATTCGGCGATGCAGTTCGCCGGCGTCGGCAGCGACTATCCGGTGCTGGACGATATCCGCGCCATGTACAAGGCCGACGGCAAGGACGCGCCGGAGGTGATGGCCTCGACGGTCTTTTACAATCGCGGCGTCTTCGTGGCGGCGATCCATCTCAAGGCCATCGAGAATGCGATCAAGGCCAAGGGCTCCGGCGACATCACCGGCGAGGATGTGAAGAACGGCTTCGAGCAGATCAGCGGCTTCACGCTCGGCGGTCTGGTTCCGCCGATGGAGATCACCAGCTTCGACCATGAGGGCGGCGGCTGGGTGCGCATCTTCCAGGTCCAGAACGCCAAGTTCGTGCCCGTGACCGACTGGTTCCAGGGTTACCGCGATGCCGTCGTGGAGCTTCTCAAAGAGGATGCGAGCCGCCAGTAGGGCGCGCGCAAGGGACTTTGGCGGAGCCTTCGGGCTCCGCCGCTTTGACCATTTTCAAACGGACGGCCCGGATATGAGGCGATGCTGAATCTCAACAATATCGAGGTCGTTTACGACAATGTGATCCTGGTGCTGAAAGGCTGCTCGATCGAGGTGCCCGAAGGCCGGATCACCACCGTGCTGGGAGCCAACGGCGCCGGCAAGACCACCACGCTCAAGGCCATTTCCGGCCTGCTGAAGCCGGAGCGCGGCGCGGTCACGCGCGGCTCCATCGACCTCGAAGGCGAGCGCATCGACCAGTTCGAGGCCCATGATATCGTCAAGAAGGGCATCGTGCAGGTCTTCGAGGGGCGGCGCGTCTTCGTCAACCTCTCCGCCGAGGAGAACCTGATCGCCGGCGGCCATATCCAGCCGGGCTCCGTCGTGAAGGAACGCATGGACCTGGTTTACGGCTATTTCCCGCGCGTTGCGGAGCGTCGTCATGTACAGGCCGGCTACCTCTCCGGCGGCGAGCAGCAGATGCTGGCCATCGGCCGGGCGCTGATGTCGGACCCCAGGATCGTGCTTCTGGACGAGCCGTCGCTGGGCCTCGCCCCGATGATCGTCGAGGAGATTTTCGGCATCATCAGCAAGCTCAACAAGGAGCAGGGCGTGACGGTGCTGCTGGTGGAGCAGAACGCCGCGCTGGCGCTCGCCATCGCCGACCACGGCTATGTCATGGAGAACGGCGCCATCGTCATGGACGGCCCGGCCGCCGAGCTCGGCGAGAACGCCGACATCAAGGAGTTCTATCTCGGCATCAGCGAGCATGGCGAGAAGAGGTCCTACCGCGACGTAAAGCACTATCGCCGCCGGAAACGCTGGCTGAACTAGCTGCGGGCGGGGGAGGGCGTCATGCCAAGGGATCCAGACTATTTCAGGGACAAGACCATCCTGATTACCGGCGCCGGCAGCGGCATCGGGCGCGCAACGGCGCTGGTGTTCGCGCGGGAAGGCTCGAATGTGGTCTGCGCCGATATCGACCCGGAGGCCGCCGAGCGCACGGCGAACCAGGTGATCCAGCTCGGCGCGAAGGCGAGCTTCGTTGCCTGCGACGTCACCGTCCGGGCCGAAGTCGATGCAGCCGTGGAGCAGGCCGTCGCAGATTTCGGGCGGGTGGATTTCGAGCTGAACGCGGCGGGCGCGGCGCTTGCCCGGAAGCCCTTCCTGGAGATCACCGAGGAGCTCTGGGAGCGCACCTACGCCCTCAATGTGCGCGGCACCTTCAACGGCGCGCAGGCCATCCTGCCGCACATGCTGGAGAAGGGCGGCGGCGTGATCGTCAATATCGCCAGCGTGGCCGCAAGGATCGGCGGCGCCGGCAATTCGGTCCACTACGCCTCGTCCAAGGGCGCCGTGCATACCATGACGCTCGGCATCGGGCGCGAGTTCGCGAGCCGGAACGTGCGCTGCCTGTCGATCTCGCCGGGGCTCGTGGACACGCCCTTCCACGACAACACGCCGCCCGAGGTGCTCCAGGCCTATGCCGAGCAGATGCCGATAGGCCGGATGGCCCAGCCCGAGGAGATCGCCGAGACGGTGCTGTTCGCCTGCTCCGACGGCGCCAGCTACCTCACCGCCGACACGATCTTCGTGACGGGAGGGCTGCGGTAGCCGCACGGGCGCGGTTCGACGCAGGCGGAAGCGTGGTCGTTCAGTCCCCTGATACCAGCGGCCTCGATTTGGGACTCATGTCTTCTTCCCGTCATGCCCGGACTTGCTCCACTGCTGTCCGGTTTAGCCATTGGGCAAAGCCGGTCGGGGGTTTTGGGCGCGCGCAACGTCTCCTGTCCCCTCGCTTTCCGCCATGCCTGAATGCGCTCCCTCCGTCATGCCCGGACTTGTTCCACTGCTGTCCGGTTTAGCCCGGATTTCTCACCGCGATCGTCGTCCGGCCAAGTTTATCAATCGGCTGGGTGTTGGCGGTGGCGGGTTTTGTATTTCGGTTTGAGGGCGCAGGGGTATGGGTTGCGCCTGAGGCGCGGTTCCTGCTGGGGCGTG
>JAJEAZ010000223.1 GCA_022824105.1 Alphaproteobacteria bacterium | reverse complement strand
CGTGCCCCAGGGGCTGCTCGACCCGGCATCCGCGCTCCCGGTGCAGATCTATATCTGGGCGGACAGCCCGGAACGCGCCTTCGCCGAGAAGACCGCTGCGGCTATCATCGTCCTGCTGGCGTTCCTGGTCGTCATGAACCTCACGGCGGTCGTTCTGCGCCGCCGCTTCGAACGGCGCTGGTAGGAGGTTCGACCCTGTTGGACATGACCCCGAGCAACCTTACGCCCAAGCTGACGGCGCGCAGCGTCAATGTCTTCTACGACGATGCGCATGCGCTGAAAAAGGTCGATCTCGACATTCGCGCGCACGAGGTCACGGCGCTCATCGGCCCGTCAGGCTGCGGCAAGTCCACCTTCCTGCGCTGCCTCAACCGCATGAACGACCTGATCGAGATCTGCCGGGTGGACGGCGATATCCGCCTCGACGGCGAGGACATCTACGACCCGGCGGTGGACCTTGTCTATCTCCGCGCCCGGATCGGCATGGTGTTCCAGAAGCCCAACCCGTTCCCGAAATCCATCTACGACAATGTCGCCTACGGGCCGAAGATCCACGGGCTGGCGCGCACCCGCGCCGACATGGACGAGACCGTCTCGTCGAGCCTGGAGCGCGCGGGCCTCTGGGAAGAGGTGAAGGACCGGCTGGATGCGCCCGCGACGGGACTCTCGGGCGGGCAACAGCAGCGCCTGTGCATCGCGCGGGCAATTGCGGTGCGTCCCGAGGTCATCCTGATGGACGAGCCCTGTTCGGCGCTTGACCCCATCGCCACGGCGCGCATCGAGGCGCTGATCGACGAACTCAAGCAGAACTTCACCATCGTGATCGTCACCCACTCCATGCAGCAAGCGGCGCGCGTCTCGCAGCGCACGGCCTTCTTCCACCTCGGCAACCTGGTCGAGGTCGGCGACACCGACACGGTGTTCACCAGACCTGTCGACCCGCGCACCGAGTCCTATATCTCCGGCCGGATCGGCTGACGGAGGGACAAGGAGAGAGCGTCCCATGAACGACCGCGCCGAGCATATCTCCAAGGCCTTCGACGAAGAGCTGCGGCAGCTCGACAACCGGCTGGCCGAGATGGGCGGCATGGTGGAAGCGCAGCTTGCCGGCGCCGTGGAGGCCCTCAGGCGCGGCAATACCGAGCTCGCGGAACGGATCGTCGCCCGCGACAAGGATATCGACGCGCTCGACATCGAAATCGACCTGTTCAGCGTCCGCCTCGTCGCCTTGCGCCAGCCGGTCGCCGCGGACCTCAGGACGATCTTCGCCGCCATCAGGATTTCTTCCGATCTGGAGCGGATCGGCGACATGGCAAAGAACATCGCCAAGAGGACCATGGTGGTAAGCCGCTTTCCGCCGCTGGCGACGACCGCTTCCATCGCGTCGATGGCGCGGGTCGTGCAGACGATGATCAAGCAGGTTCTGGACGCCTGGACCGCCCGCGACGCCGAGGCCGCAGCGGACATATTCGCCCGCGACGCCGAGGTGGACCAGCATTATGCGAGCCTGTTCCGCGAACTGCTGACCTACATGATGGAGGACCCGCGCAATATCGGGCCCTGCACCCACCTGCTGTTCGTGGCCAAGAACCTGGAGCGCGTCGGCGACCACACGACCAATATCGCCGAGCAGATCGACTATGCCGTGCTCGGCACCCGGTCCGCGGAGCGGGAGACGCACGACCCCACCAACACCCACATCCCGGCGGCGGAGGGCCAATGAGCACAGACCGCCCGCACATCCTGGTGGTTGAGGACGAGCCGCCCATCGTCGAGCTCCTCCGCTACAACCTGGAGACGTCCGGCTACTCGGTATCGGTGGCGACGGACGGCGACGAAGCCCTGGAGCTTGTGGCCGAGGATCAGCCGGACGCGGTGCTGCTGGACTGGATGCTGCCCCGCAAGTCCGGCATCGAGGTCTGCCGGCAGCTGCGCGCGAAGGCGGGGACGCGGATGCTGCCGATCATCCTGCTGACGGCGCGGGGCGAGGAGGCCGACCGGGTCCGCGGCCTCGACACCGGCGCCGACGATTACATCGTCAAGCCGTTCTCGCCGAAGGAGCTGGAGGCGCGGCTCAAGGCCGTGCTGCGCCGGTCGCATCCGGCGCTGGTGGAAGAGAAGCTCGAATATCGCGGCATCGCGATCGACCTCGCGCGCCACCGCGTCTCGCGGAACGGGCGCGGCGTCCATCTGGGCCCCACCGAATACCGCCTGCTGCGGACCCTGCTGGAACGGCCGACGCGGGTGTTCAGCCGCGCCCTGCTGCTGGACGCCGTCTGGGGCCGGGACGTCTATGTCGAAGAGCGCACGGTGGACGTCCATATCCGCCGGCTGCGCAAGGCGCTCAACGGCGAAGGCGAACCCGACGCCATCCGCACCGTGCGCTCCGGCGGCTACGCGCTCGATCTCGACCGCTGAACCGGGCCGCCGCCGTCATGGCAGGGCGCCGAAACCTCGCGCTATAGTGGCGGACCGCTGGCGGAGCGCCTCACATGATCGACGCCTATTACTGGCCGACCCCGAACGGCTGGAAAATCTCCATCGCGCTGGAGGAGATGGCGCTCGACTACCGTGTCGTGCCGGTGAATATCGGGCGCGGCGGCCAGTTCGAGCCGGACTTCCTGAAGATCAGCCCCAACAACCGCATGCCCGCCATCGTGGACCATGACCCGCCCGGCGGCGGCGAGCCGGTTTCCGTGTTCGAGAGCGGCGCGATCCTGCTCTACCTCGCGGAGAAGACGGGCAAGTTCCTGCCCTCCGACCTGCGCGGGCGCATGGAGGTGATCGAGTGGGTGATGTGGCAGATGGGCGGCCTCGGGCCGATGCTGGGGCAGTCCGGCCATTTCCGCTTCTACGCGCCGGAAACGCTGCCCTACGCCGTCGAGCGCTACACCAACGAGATGCTGCGCCTCTACGGCGTGCTCGACCGGCGGCTGGAGGGGCGCGAGTTCATCGCCGGCGGTTATTCCATCGCCGACATGGCCTGCTGGCCCTGGGTCATCACCTACAAGCGCCAGGAGGTCGATCTCGACAGCTTCCCGAATGTGAAGCGCTGGTACAAGGGCCTCCAGCAGCGCCCGGCGCTCCGGCGCGGCTACGAGGTCGGGCGCGAGTTCGGCAGGCCGACCGGCCAGTGGGACGAAGAGGCCCGCAAGCATCTCTACGCCCATCCCGATCCGGGAGCAGCCCGATGATCGAGATCAACGGCATGGCGCATGTCATCCTGACCGTGAGCCGGTTTGAGGAAGCGCGCGAATTCTATTGCGGCCTCCTGCCCTTCCTCGGCCTGCAGAAGGTCTATGACGGCAATAATTTCGTCTATCACGTGGGCGGGCGGACCGCGCTCGGCATCCAGCGCCCGGCTCCCGAATATGAGGGCGAACGCTTCGAGCAGAACCGGGTCGGGCTGCACCATCTCTGCTTTCGGGCGCGCTCGCGCGAGGATGTGGATGCGGCGGCCGCCAGGGTGCGCGAGCTCGGCGGCAAGATCGACCGCGGCCCGCTGGAGGGCGATTTCGCGCCCGGCTACTATTATTTCGTCTTCGAGGACCCGGACGGCATCCGGCTGGAAGTCAACTACGTTCCCGGCAAGGGCCTGCTCGCCACCGAGACGCCGATGTCGCCCAGCGACGACCCCGACTGGGACCAGAACCCGTAAGGCGAAACCGCCCATGTCAGAAACCGGACGGAGAATTTGAACGATGCGCCTCTGGATTGTCTCGGCGCTTGCCGTCCTGCTTGCATCGCCGGCGGCCGCCGCTTCGCTGGTCGAGTGGACCTCGGAGGAAAGCGCGGCGCGCTTCTCAAGATCCGCGCACAAGGCGGACTTCTTCCCCCTCAGCAACCATTTCGTCAGCCAGGACAACAGGATCTATTGCGGCCCGGCCTCGTCGGCGATCGTGCTGAACGCGCTGCGCCTCGGCAAGCGCGAGGGGTTGCCGCAGGACCGCCGCCCCATCGCCGCCGAGGACATGGCGTGGCTGCCCGAGGGCTTCGATCCGTTCCTCGGCAAATACACGCCGAACAACGTGCTGACCGC
>JAJEAZ010000360.1 GCA_022824105.1 Alphaproteobacteria bacterium | reverse complement strand
CTGCTTGGAGCGCCCGAACCTGGGAAGCTCGCCACCGGTGTGGCCGTGGTAGTGAACGTTGGTGAGATCGTAGAAGGCGATCGTCTCGGGCAGGTCGAGCAGCGCGCGCTCGCGGTTGAACAGCTCCCTCTGGATGGCGGCCCGATGGCGCCAGAGCAGGTCGCCGATGCGGTAGAGCGTCTTGCGCCGCAGCGCCTTGCGGTCGCCCTCCAGGCCCAGAAGCTCGGCGGCCGCGCTGTCGTGGCGGAGCCAGCGGCTTGTGTCGCGCTCGCTGGCGGGATGGACCATCCTGGCGACGATCAACGCGCTGGCGATGCGCCCGTCGCGGCCCTTGATGTCGAGGCCGTGGAGGATTTCGGCGAAGCCGAGGTCGTCGAGAGCCTTGAGGCACAGGCGCTCGCAGCCGACGGTGCGCGGGTTCTCGTGCTCCAGGGTATCGAGGTCGACGGTGGCGATGTCGGGCTTGCGCGCCTCTTCCTGCATCGCGTCTGCGCGGAACCCCCTGGCCCTGAGCTTGGCGACGATGTCCTCGGCTGCGGCCTGCACATCCGCCTCGCCCTCGAACAGCGGCGGGCGGCCGTGGAGCAGCGCCTCGGCGAGTTCGGTGACGGCCTTCCACTTCTCACGCGGCACCGGATAGTCGGTGCCGAGATTGAGCAGCGTCCTGTGGCGCACCTTGTCGCCGACGCGCTGGGCGAGCACGAGGCGATGGCTTCGGATCGGCTGGCCGGCCTTGTCGGTGTGTGTCCTGGTTGCCTTGATGTACATGGCGGCGCCGTTTCTGCGATGTCCGTTTCGCATACACGGCGTTCGCGGCGTCTGGCAAGAGGGATATCGACCCAATCCAAAAGTCCTGGCCCCACAATTGGCTTCCAGCGCGGTCAATCGCAAATGTGGGGGTCAGGGGTCTTCCAACCCCAACATCTAGTGGTTCAGCGCGAGAAAACCGGCTCGATCAGGCTCGGCCGGTCGGGAAAAGTGCCAACTTGGGTAAAGACCTACCTTCTTCAGGGTCGGCCGCCCATGCAAAGCGAGTTTGTATTTCTGGAGCCCCGCGCTCCGTATCGCGCGTTGTCCAGCAGTACCGCTGTCTCATACATCGTTCGGCGTGCCATGCGAAGAGCCGGGATCGATGGCGAAGGCCTGCCCGCGGCGCATCTGTTCCGGCATTCCTGCGCGACGCACCTGCTTCGCGGCGGGGCATCGCTCGAGACCGTGGCCACGCTTCTGCGCCATCAATCGGTCGAGACCACCACGCTCTATGCACGGGTCGATCGGCCGATGCTACTGGAGGTTGCTCAGCCCTGGCCGGGAGACGCGTCATGACACTAACCGACCAGGCAACATCCTATGTGGCCGTGAAACGGGCGACCGGACTGGCCTTTATCGTACAGGAGCGCCTTCTCGTTAACTTTGCCGTGCATGCCGAGACGCAAGGCGACCGGTTCATTAAGGCTGCAACAGTTCTGGGTTGGGCGTCTCAGGCATCGACGCAAAAGAGGCGGATATACAGGCTTCATGTCGTATGCGCGTTCGCCGAGTACCTGCACGTCGAGGACGAGCGCCACGATGTCCCTCATCGCGACGCCTTGGGTCGCAGGGCCCGACACCGGCCGCCGCCGCATCTGCTATCGCCGGACGATATCAGGCGGATCATGAACGCCGCGCTCGAACTTCCTCCCGCAGGTTCGATCAGGCCGCACACGTTCTATGCCGTGATCGGCATCCTGGCGGCAACCGGCATGCGCCGGTCGGAGGCAGTCGGTCTTCGGATTAGGGATGTGACCGAAGACGGTCTCCAGATCCACAATGCGAAGCTCGGCAAGGCACGCCTGGTTCCCCTGGATGAAACCGCAAAGGACGCCCTTGATGTCTATCTCAAGAAAAGAGGTCCCGGCGAACCGGACGATCCCGTGTTCGTTATGCGATCTGGCCGTGCAGTCAATCCGGAGGCCCTCACGACGGTCTTTGTAAACCTTGCCCGAAGTGTCGGGTTGCGCGGTGAGCCAGGCATCCCGGGGCCGCGCCTGCATGACCTTCGACACAGCTTTGCGGTGCGTGCCCTGACCGATGTCGCTTCCGGCAACCGGCGCGATATCAGTCGCCACATGCTGGCGCTTTCTACCTATCTCGGTCACGCGAATATCGTCGACACCTACTGGTATCTCGAAGCGACACCCGTCCTGCTCGACCGGATATCGGCCGCAACTGAAAAACTCCGTGAACTGCATGTCGGGAGGCAGACCAATGAGTGAGCTTGCAAAGCCTGTGGCCGCCTTCTTGCGGGAGTACCTGCCGCACGAACGAGGCGCCAGTCCTCATACCATCGAAACCTACGTCATTGCGCTCAGAATCCTGATCACCTTTCTTGCTGAGCTCCTACGCATACAGCCGAGCCGACTGGAGATTAAACATCTCGATACGAAAAACGTTCTCGCCTTTCTTAATCACCTCGAGAAGGATCGAAAGAATGGCGTGAAAACACGGAACATGAGATTGGCTGCAATCAAGACATTCTTCCGTTATCTCGAGTACCGATATCCGGAACACCTCGATATTGCAGCACGCGTTCGTGCTATCCCTTCCAAGAAGGAAGATCAGCCACCGGTTGACTATCTGAGCCATGAAGAAGTTCACGCCATTCTCGACGCACCGGATACCAGGACACCCATCGGCCTGCGCGATCGTGCAATGCTGTGTCTGACCTACAATGCCGGTCTGCGAGTCTCGGAACTGGTCAGCCTCCCTGTCGACAGCCTCTCGCAACCCGGCCTCAATCAGATCCGGGTCATGGGCAAGGGACGTCGTGGGCGCATTCTGCCGCTCTGGAAGGAAACCAGTGCCGCCCTGCACAACTGGATGGGCGTACGTCCCGATCGAACGGATTGCCACCTGTTCCTCAATACGTTCGGAGTCGGCATGACGCGGCGTGGGTTCGCCAAGCGCCTTGCCGTGCATGCCGGGGCAGCTGCCGCCGTCGTTCCGTCTATCGCCGACAAGACCGTGTCTCCGCATTCACTGCGTCACGCATGTGCACTGCACACCCTCGAGGCAACGGGCGACATAAGGCAGGTAGCCCTGTGGCTGGGGCATGCGAGCATCCAGACCACGGAAATGTACTTGCGGATCGATCCGGTCGCCAAACTCAAGACCCTGTCAGAGCGGCAGCCGCCGAACCTACGCAAAGGGAGCTTTCATGGAGTTCAAGACCAGCTCCTCGCCATGCTTGGGAAGGTGGGCGGTTAGTTTTATGGGAACCGAATCGCGTCACTACCCCTTGATCATCAAGGGAAAATGGCCACCGGACCCCATAAACCCGGAGTTCTCATAAGACGGCATATGGGCCCGTTCCCATATCCCGTCGTGACGATCATGTTCCCCGAAGACGACTGAGCGCCGCGACCGGCGTCAGCCGTCCGCGCCGTCCGGCTTCCCGTCCTGCCGCAGCCCGCCGTGGGGCGGCGGCGCGCTGTGACCGGGCCCGCGCGGCCTCTTGAAGCAGCGTATGCCGCACAGCTGGATATGATCGACGATCAATTCCGCAAAGGGCCGGAACCGGTCGTGGTCGCCCGGCCCGCGCTTCTTCGGCCAGAAGCGCTCCGCCTTGCGCAGCGCCATGTCGACCGAGAACACCAGGTCCTCCCGCGACACCGGGATGGTGTGTTTTCTCTCCATGACTTGCATGGTATCATAGGAACATTAAAAGAACAATAGTGACAAGACATCGCCGGTGCGGATAATCGGGCCTGAATGTGCGGTCGATTCACCCAGCGTCTGTCATGGGCGGAGTTGCACGAGCTGATGGACCTCATCGGCGCGCCGCTCAACCTGCGGCCCCGCTATAACGTGGCGCCGAGCCAGGACGTCGCGGTCGTGCGGGCCTCCGAGGCCGGGCGTCGCCTCTCGATGCTCCGGTGGGGGTTGATTCCCGCCTGGGCCAGGGACGCGGCGATCGGCCACAAGCTCATCAATGCGCGCTCCGAGACGGCGGCGCAGAAGCCGTCCTTCCGCTCGGCCTTCCGGCATCGCCGCTGCCTGATCCCGGCCGACGGCTTCTATGAGTGGCGGCGCAGCGGCGGAACCCGCCAGCCCTGGCTGTTCGGCCTGCGGGACGGCGCACCCATGGTGTTCGCGGGCCTGTGGGAACGCTGGACCGTTCCGGAGGGCGCGGCGCTCACCGGATCGCTCGCCGAGCGCAGTCCCGGCGATACGGTCGAGACCTTTACGATCCTCACCACCGCCGCCAACGGGACGGTGGCGCCGGTGCATGGCCGCATGCCGGTCATCCTGCCGCCAGACGCCTGGGACGCCTGGCTCGCCGGCGGGGAGGTTCCACTCGAACCGTATCCAGCGGACGCCATGACGGCCTGGCCGGTGAGCACGCACGTCAACCGGCCCACCAACGACGATCCCGCCTGCATAGAGCCGGTCTCGCTGCTCTGAGCTCCCGCCGCCCGGCGGCCTGAGCCTCTTCTTCCCGACAACCCCGTTCCGGAGCGGCCCCGCCGTTCCGTCCCGCTCCGCCGCGCCTCCCGCCGCCCGGAGTCCGGCCAGCCGGCGCCGGGCAGGCCGGCAGGGCGGCGGGGGAGCGTTGCGCCTTGCCGCCGCCAGTCCCGCTCCCGTCACGCCTCACCAAGGACCGCCCGTCATGACACCGTTTCCCGATTCCTCCCGCCGGGGCGCCGATTGCCGGACGGCCCCGGCGGCACCCCTTGCCGAGCGGCCGCCGATCGTGACGCCGGCGGACATCTGCGACGATGCGATCGCGCTGCTGGAAGCCGGCTGGACCCGGGAGGGCGCGCTCGACGCCGAAGGCCGGTCCTGCAACGCGCTCTCGCCGCATGCCCGGCGCTTCTCCCTCGACGCCGCCATCCGCAGGGCGGCCTACGACCTCGGGGGACGGAATTTCCGCGACCGGCTCGACCCCCGCGATAGCGCGGGCGGTGCGCTGCGCGCCCTGGCGGGCCATCTCCATGCCATGCTGCGCAAGGCGCTGCCGGCCGGTTCGCCGGAGCTCCTCGTCTTCGACAAGGTCTGCGACAGCCGGGAGATCGCAGTGGCGGTTCTTCACTCGGCCCGCGCCTTCCTCCCGGAATATCCCGGCCTCCGGCCCCGGACCGCAACGAAGCGCAGGCGCCCGGGCGTCCATGCCTTCCTGGTCGAGGGCGAGGAAGCGGCCATCCTGCAGAGGGACGGGCGCTATTGGCGCATCCACGGCTTCGGCGAGGCCGGGCGCTGCCACGCCGCCACAACCCTTTCGGGGGTCCGGCGCTATTGCGAGATC
>JAJEAZ010000378.1 GCA_022824105.1 Alphaproteobacteria bacterium | reverse complement strand
TCCGAAGAGGCTGGCGCGCCCTGGAGGACTCGAACCTCCGACCTGCGGATTAGAAGTCCGCTGCTCTATCCAGCTGAGCTAAGGGCGCGCATGGCCGCTTATTCGACGACCCGGTTCCAGCGGAAATTGTCCGCATAGGCCTTCGGTCTCACCCGGCGCTGCTGCGGGGCGCGCACGCTGTATTCGAGGCCGTGCTTCTCGCAATAGGCCACCGCCGCCTCGCGCGTCGCGAACTCGAGCCGGACCTGCTGGCGGGTGTCGCTGGAACTGGTCCAGCCCATCAGCGGGTCGGGCCGGCGGGCCGAGACCTGCTCAAACTCGACCACCCACATACCCGTGCGCCCCCGTCCCTGCTGCATGGCCGTGCGGGCCGGGCTGAAGATGCATGCCTGCATGGGCTCGCTACCGCTCCATCGCCTTGCTGCAACGCATTGGTTATCGGTCCGCAGCGCCCGCGGGTCAAGCCGTCCCCGCGCCCCGCGCCAGCGCCGTCCTGCCCGGCCACGCCGCCATGTCGCCCAGTTCCTCCTCGATGCGCAGCAGCCGGTTGTATTTCGCCAGCCGGTCGGAACGGGCGAGCGAGCCGGTCTTGATCTGCCCGCAGCCGGTCGCGACGGCGAGGTCGGCGATGGTGGTGTCCTCGGTCTCGCCCGAGCGGTGCGAGATCACCGCCCGCCAGCCCGCGTTCATAGCCAGCGCCGCCACGTCGAGCGCCTCGGTCAGGGTGCCGATCTGGTTGACCTTGACGAGCACCGCGTTGCCCGCGCCCTCGCCCAGGCCCCGCGCGAGGCGCTCGGGGTTGGTCGCGAACAAATCGTCGCCGACCAACTGCACCCGGCTTCCGAGCCGTTCCGTCAGCGCCTTCCAGCCCTCCCAATCGTCCTCGGCCATGCCGTCCTCGACCGAGACGATGGGGTAGCGCGCGCACAACTCCTCCAGATAGCCGGCCATGCCGTCCGCATCGAGCGTGCGTCCCTCGCCCTCCAGCCGGTAGCACCCGTCCGCCCAGAACTCGGTGGCGGCGGCGTCGAGCGCGAGCGCCACGTCCTCGCCCGGCCGGTAGCCCGCCTTCTCGATCGCGCGCATGACGAAGCCGAGCGCTTCGTCCGCACTGGAAAGCGCCGGCGCAAAGCCGCCTTCGTCGCCGGTATTGACGCTCTGGCCCGCCTCCAGCAGCAGCGCGCGCAGCGCGTGGAACACCTCCGCTCCGGCGCGCACCGCCTCGGCGAAGCTCTCCGCGCCCACGGGCACGATCATGAACTCCTGGATGTCGATGGGGTTGTCAGCATGCGCGCCGCCGTTCAGCACATTCATCATCGGCACGGGCAGCACATGCGCGCCGAGGCCGCCGACATAGCGGTAGAGCGGCTGGCCGGCCGCCGCCGCCGCCGCCTTCGCCGAGGCGAGGCTGACGCCCAGAATGGCGTTGGCGCCGAGCCGTCTCTTGTTCGCCGTGCCGTCGAGCCCGATCAGCGTGCGGTCGAGCCGGCGCTGCTCCTCCGCTTCCATGCCGCCGAGCGCGTCGAAAATCTCGCCGTCCACCGCGTCGCAGGCCCCGAGCACGCCCTTGCCGCCATAGCGCGCCGGGTCGCCGTCGCGGCGCTCATGCGCCTCATGCGCGCCGGTGGAGGCGCCGGACGGCACGGCGGCCCTGCCCACAGACCCGTCCTCCAGGTGCACCTCGACCTCGACGGTCGGGTTGCCGCGGCTGTCCAGTACCTCGCGGGCATGGATGTCGGTGATGGCGGTCATGCGGTCCTCTCGGGAGCTTTCTTGGCGATGGCATCGTGCGCGAGCAGGGTTTCCAGGATGCCGGCGAGCCGGTCCAGCGGGATCATGTTGGGGCCGTCGCTGGGGGCCTTGTCCGGGTCCCGGTGCGTCTCCATGAACACGCCGGCGACGCCGACCGCGACGGCGGCGCGGGCGAGCACCGGCGCGAACTCGCGCTGCCCGCCGCTGCTGCCGCCGAGCCCGCCCGGCTGCTGCACGGAATGGGTGGCGTCGAAGATGACGGGCCAGCCGGTGCGCGCCATTTCCGGCAGCGCGCGCATGTCCGAGACCAGCGTGTTGTAGCCGAAGGAGGCGCCGCGCTCGGTCAGCAGGATGCGCTCACCCCCCGCGCCGGAGACCTTGTCCGCCACATGCGCCATGTCCCAGGGCGCGAGGAACTGGCCTTTCTTCACATTGACCGCCGCGCCCGTCTCCGCCGCCGCGACCAGGAGGTCGGTCTGGCGGCAGAGGAAGGCGGGGATCTGCAGGATGTCCACCGCCTCGGCCGCCGGCGCGCAATGCCCCGGCTCGTGCACGTCGGTCAGCACCGGGCAGCCGAACCGCTCGCGGACCCCGGCCAGTATGTCCAGCCCCGGCCCCATGCCGACGCCGCGCGGGCTCCCCGCCCCGGTGCGGTTCGCCTTGTCGTAGGAGGACTTGTAAACGAAGGGCAGGCCGAGGCGCGCGGTCATGGCGGCCAGCGCCTCGGCCGTCTCCAGCGCATGCGCGCGGCCCTCGATCGCGCAGGGGCCCGCGATGAGCGCCAGCGGCAGGCGGTTGCCGAACCGCACCGGGCCCACCGGAACCTCACGCATCAGACCAGTCGCGACTGCGTGACGGCAGCATCCACGAAGGACCTGAACAGCGGGTGCGGGTCGAAGGGCCGCGAGCGCAATTCGGGATGGAACTGCACGCCGACGAACCAGGGATGGTCCTCGATCTCGACGATCTCCGGCAGGCTGCCGTCGGGCGACAGGCCGGAGAAGCGCAGCCCCGTCGCTTCCAGCCGGTTGCGGTAGCGGATATTGACCTCGTAACGGTGGCGGTGGCGCTCCTCCACCCGGCACGCGCCGTAGATTCGGGCGACCCGGCTGCCGCGGGCGAGCTCGGCGGTGTGGTTGCCGAGGCGCATGGTGCCGCCCTTGCCGTCCGCCTCCGAGCGGTGCTCGACCTGCCCGTCGGCGATCCACTCCTCCAGCAGCCCGACGACAGGCTCCGGCGTCGGCCCGAACTCGGTCGAGCCCGCCTCCTCGAGCCCGGCGAGCGAGCGCGCCGCCTCGATCACCGCCATCTGCATCCCGAAGCAGATGCCGAAATAGGGCACCTTGCGCTCGCGGGCGAAGCGGGCCGCGCCGATCTTGCCGATGGTCCCGCGCTCGCCGAAGCCGCCCGGCACCAGGATGCCGTGGACGCCGGCCAGACGCCCGACAATGTCCTCCCGGTCGAACCGCTCGGCCTCCACCCAGTCTTCCTCGACATGCACATTGTTGGCGATGCCGCCGTGGCGCAGCGCTTCCGAGAGCGATTTGTAGGCGTCCCTGAGCTCGGTGTATTTGCCGACAATGGCGATGCGCACGCTGCCTTCCGGCGAGCGGACGCGCCGGGTGATCTCCCGCCAGAGCCCGAGGTCCGGCTCCGGGCGCCGGGGAAGGCCGAACCCGGCCAGCACTTCGCCGTCGAAGCCCTGCTCGTGATAGGCGGCGGGAACGGCGTAGATCGGGTCCGCGTCGTGGGCGGAGATGACCCGGTCCGCGCCGATATTGCAGAAGAGCGCGATCTTGCGGCGCGCGTCTTCCGGCAGCGGGTCCTCCGAGCGGCAGAGCAGCAGGTCCGGCTGGATGCCGAGGCCGAGCAGCTCCTTGACCGAGTGCTGGGTCGGCTTGGTCTTGATCTCGCCGGCGGAGCGGATGAAGGGCACGAGGGTGAGATGCACGAACATCGTGCGCTCCGGCCCGAGCTCCTGGCGCAGCTGCCGGATCGCCTCCAGGAAGGGCAGGCCCTCGATATCGCCGACCGTGCCGCCGATCTCGACCAGGACGAAGTCCTCGCCGTCCAGCCCCGCCTGGATGAACGCCTTGATCGCGTCGGTCACATGCGGGATGACCTGCACGGTCGCGCCCAGATAGTCGCCGGCGCGCTCGCGGTCGAGCACCTGCTTGTAGACCTTGCCGGTGGTGACGCTGTCATTGCGGGTGGCGTCATTGCCGGTGAAGCGCTCGTAATGGCCGAGGTCGAGGTCGGTCTCCGCGCCGTCGACGGTCACGAACACCTCGCCATGCTGGTAGGGGCTCATCGTGCCCGGATCGACATTGAGATAGGGGTCGAACTTGCGCATCCGGACCTTGTAGCCGCGCGCCTGCAGGAGCGCGCCGAGCGAGGCGGCGGCCAGACCCTTGCCAAGCGACGATGACACGCCGCCCGTCACGAAAATGAAGCGCGGAACCTGCTCCCCGCTCACTGGCCGAGCGGCGCCGCGGGCCCGGACGGGGCCTCCTGCGCCGGGCGGTCCAGAATCGAGGTCGGCTCGCGGGTCGTGGACATCATGACCGCGAGGAACAGGCTGACCGCGAAGAAGCCCGCCGCCAGCCACATGGTGATGGTGGTGAGCATGTTGCCGGCGCCGCGCCCGGTCATCAGCCCGCCGCCGGCGCCGCCCCCGCCGCCGATGCCGAGCCCGCCGCCCTCGCTGCGCTGGAGCAGCACGACGGAGACCAGCGCAATGCAGATCAGCACATGGACGACAAGGGCCACTTCGATCACGGCTCGGGGTCCTCACGGCAGCACACCGGCCCGGGCCGGCGCCAAGACGAACGGAATGTCGGACGGGAGGGATGTTTAGCCCGATTCCCTCCCGTCCGCCAGTGCAAAACGCGGACCGGGCTCCGCAGGCGAAGGGGACCTTGCGAAATGTCATGTTTTGTCATGTTCCGTCATGCGGTCCTCCCGAAATGTCATGTTTTGTCATGGTCCCCCATGCCTCCGGTCCCGTCGCCGCCCCGGCCCGACCAGCACCGCGCTCAGCCTTCTTCCATCACCCCGGCCCCCGAGCCCTACCGCATGCACACATCTCGTGTCGGCCTGCTTCCGGGGCGCCCGGAGGTTCGGCCGGACCACGCTCCGCGCTCCCTTCGGCAAGCTCAGGACAGGTCCTTTCGTCACCCCGGACTTGATCCGGGGTCCAGCCTTGGTTCTGGCGGCAGCTTCGGCGGTCGATCCCGTTCTTCACCGGCTGCGGCAGGCGCAAACGATCAGGGATGGACCCCGGATCAAGTCCGGGGCGACGGTTGTGGCCGCGCGATGCGAAGCCGTCGAGGACGGATGTGCGAATCCAGCAGGGCTCGGGGGCCGGGGTGACGAAAGAGGGCTCATCGATCTTCTGTATCCTTTCTGTTCCATCCGCCGCCGGCTCGTCCGGCAAGCGGGACCCTGTTTCGCGCGTATCGCGCGCGGGTGCGGGCGGGTGTCGGCGCCGGCGCGGTTCGCGCGCCTGATTGCGCGCGCGAGGCTGAGGGCATACCTCTCCTGTCCGTTTCTCAGGGGTCCTTGAACCGGCGCCGGCGCGGCGGAAAGCGGCCTCCGGACGCCGCTCCCTTCCTCCCGCCCCATATGGCCGCGGTTTCGCCAGGGGTCAAGCTCTTGTTGGAATTATTTCAAAAATAATGAACAAATAGCAATCATCGATCTGCCCGGCGCCACTTTCGCCAAGCGTTTCCGCACCGACGGCCCCCTGCCCGCCGGCATCGGCCGCGCTGTCAGGACAGAGTCTCAAGACGCCTCGCCAGCGCGTCGAAATCCTCGGGGCATTTCCGCCGGATGGCGCCGATCCTGCGCGCCGCCTCCTCCCCCAGCGCCTTCCGTCCCCTGCCCGGCCCGTCGGCAACGCGGCGCTGCCGGGCGAGCGGGTCGAAATAGCGTTCCTTGACATGCACCTCGGCCCGGACATCGGCCCATGCCCACCCACTCGGCAAATCCAGGCCGGCGAGCGCCCATGTCTCGATTTCCTCCCAGGCGTTCCCGGCGACGAACACCCGGTCCACGCCGAATTCGGATTCGATATCGTCCAGCCTCGCGCGCCGTCCCGATTCACCGTCCCTGTCCACGCACAGAACGAAAATATCCGTCATGCCCCGGTGCTGGTCGACGACCTCGCGGATACGCTCACTGTCCAATGCGGCAGCAATTCCGCCGAGCAACGGGTCCTGGCAAACCCGAACCTTGAGCCGTCCCCTCCCGATATTCGCAAAAAGCCTCTCAAACAACGGCTTGAGTATATATTGGTCGTTGCGGAAGTCCTCCGGGATGACAAGCACATTCACCCCGGCGTCTCCTCTCCATCCTCGTCACCCCCACAGAATTCAAGTGCTGTCTCCATCCAGCCTCCGGCCAACAAACGCCCCAACCCCTGAGATTTGCGCAGTTCTACCGCATTCGGAATCCTGTACACCTGTCGAATTATCGCTTCGGTGCTCTCTTCTCGACGGCCAACCACCGAGGTATGTTTAAACGTTTTGTCGTTTATGATCGACAATAGTTCAGGGGAGTGTGTCGTAGCAATGACTTGAGTTCGGCCCTTAGCCGTCTGTGTCTCGATGAGATCGATTAACAACCGAAGCCTTGAAGGATGAATACCATTGTCTATTTCCTCAAAGAAATACAAACTTGGCGGATTGGGAATCAGCAACGCAGCTATTATAGTGATAAATCGCAGCGTGCCATCCGACGCCGCAAATGAGGACACTCGTTGTCCATTACGTTCTTTGAGGATCAGGTGTATCCTCCCAGAGGGGTCGGCGGGAAATTCGAAACCACTGACATCCATTGGTGTTAACTCACGTATCCACTCAATTAAAGTCTTTCGGCATGTTTCATCCTCATAAAGGTATTTAACGACTGTTGGCACATTCTCACCCTGATCTCCCAGAATTACTTGGCCCGGAAAAGAGGGCTGCTTTATATGATCTGGATTTGGATCGAGAAAGCGTATGTTGGCCAAAGCGGAGGTAATGTCCTTGCCATAGTCAGAATTTCGGAATTGATCCCAGTGTGAAAATATCGCCTGATCCCCTCTAAAAAGTGTCAAGAGCAAATCTTCAAGCCCATCTACTTCATCATTGAATTCTTCGCTTGGAAAGTTATATATGATCTCTCCATCTACGCTGATTGCTTCAGACAATATGCTATAATTTTCCGGCTTCCTATCCTTGAAAACAGAAATATCAAATTGAATTTTATTCTCTTGTGTTTCATAATCTAGAACAACTCTGAAGTTATTTTGTCCGTGCCTCCAGACTTCGTTCGGAGCCCCTCGAATCGGTATCCACACCAACTGTCCCGATGAATATTTACCACCAAAAATCTCTCCGAGAGAATATCCACAACCGATCCCGTGAAGAAAACGGAAAGCATCCCGGATATTGCTCTTGCCGCTGGCGTTAGCGCCCACAAGTAGCGTAAACGGGCCGAGGCGGAGCGTTTCGTCGGCGAAATTCTTGAAATCGACAAGTCGCAATGAAGTTATCACGCAGCAACCTCCGGTGGTGTAGCTGGGGGACACCAAGCCATGCAGACGGCAAGTGCATTTAGGCTGCCCATGCACAGTCGCTTAGGCTGAAGCGGCCCGCAAGGCAAGCGGCGCGTTACTTCCCGATGCAGAACTCTCTGAAAATGGCGTCCAGCAGGTCCTCGACATCGACGCGGCCGGTGACGCGGCCGAGCGCGCGGACGGCGAGGCGGAGGTCTTCGGCGGCGAGGTCTGTCTGGGGGGCGGCGGCGAAGCGGTCGAGGGCCTCGGCCGAGTCTGTGAGCGCCTGCGCATGGCGGGCGCGGAGCGCGCCGGGAGGGCCGGCGACGCGCGCGCGCACGGCGTCCGCTATGGCCCCGCGCAGCGCCTCCAGCCCGTCCCCCGTTTTCGCCGAGACGGCGAGGCCGGGGCCGGGCGCGGCGCACAGGTCGGCCTTGGTGCGGACGGCGAGGCCGGGCATGTCCGGGGGGGGCGCGGCGTCGGGCGCGGCCAGCAGCAGGCAGAGGTCCGCCGCCGCCGCCTCGGCGCGCGCGCGGCGCATGCCCTCGCGCTCCACCGGGTCCTCGCTCTCATGCAGGCCGGCCATGTCGATCAGCCGCACGAGATAGCCTTCCATCGACAGCCGCGCCTCCAGCACGTCGCGCGTGGTGCCCGCGCCGGGCGAGGTGATGGCGACCTCGCGCGCCGCGAGCGCGTTGAGCAGGCTCGACTTGCCCGCATTGGGCGCGCCCACCAGCGCCACCCGGAAGCCGTCGCGCACCAGCTCGCCGCGCGCGCCGGCGGCCAGCGCGTCGGCCATCTCCGCGCGCACCGCCGCGACCGTCTCCGAGACCTCGGCCTCCAGCCCGTCCGGCAATTCCTCGTCGCTGAAGTCGATGGCGGCCTCGATATGGGCGAGCGCCCCGACCAGCCGGTCCCGCCAGCCGTCGAACTGCCGCGCCAGCCCGCCGCCGAGCGCATGGAGCGCCTGGCGGCGCTGGCCCTCGGTCTCGGCGTCGATCAGCTCGGCAAGGCCCTCCACCGCCGTCAGGTCCATGCGTCCGGCCTCGAAGGCGCGCCGGGTGAACTCGCCGGGCTCCGCCGGGCGCAGGCCGTCCATGCGCATCAGCGCCGCCTGCACCGCGTCCATCACAACCGGCGCGCCGTGCAGGTGCAGCTCGGCGGCGTCCTCGCCGGTGAAGCTCTCCGGGCCGGGGAACCAGACCGCAAGCCCCCGGTCCAGAAGCTCGCCGCTTTCCGGGTCGCGGACGGAGCGCAGCATGGCCCGGCGCGGCTCCGGCAACGGCCCGGCAACCGACTCCAGCGCCCTGCCCGCTTCCGGCCCCGACAGGCGCAGCACCGCAATGCCGGCCCGGCCGGGCGCCGTCGCCTCGGCGAAGATCGTGTCCGGCCGGTCCGTCAGGCGTCGGGGTCGAGCATCAGCCGGGAGACCCGGCCGCCGCCCTTCAGGTGCGTTTCGAGGATCTCGTCGATATCCGCCTCGTTCTCGTAGCGGTACCAGGTCCCCTCCGGATAGATGACCATGGTCGGCCCGAGCTCGCAGCGGTCGAGACAGCCGGCAATGTTGATGCGCGCGTTGGGCAGCGACCGGGCGCGCGCCTTCATGTAGGCGCGCAGCTTCTCCGAGCCCTTCTCGCTGCAGCAGCCGCGCGGATGGCCGGGCGGACGGGTATTGGTGCAACAGAACACATGCGCGTCGTAGTAGAGCGCGTCCGCCATGATTTCCTTCCTCGCGTCCGGGAGTGCGCCAGTTTACCCTCCGGACCCATGAGCGAAAACCTGCTTGGCCGCGAGACCAGCCCCTACCTGCTGCAACATGCCGACAACCCCGTCCACTGGCGCCCGTGGGGGGCCGATGCGTTCGAGGAAGCGCGGCGGACGGGCCGGCCCGTGCTGCTCTCCGTCGGCTACGCCGCCTGCCACTGGTGCCATGTCATGGCGCATGAGAGTTTCGAGAACGAGGCCATCGCCGGGCTGATGAACGAGCTGTTCGTCAATGTGAAGGTGGACCGCGAGGAGCGTCCGGATGTGGACGCCGTCTATCAGCACGCGCTCCAGGGCATGAGCGAGCAGGGCGGCTGGCCGCTCACCATGTTCCTCAATGCCGACGGCGAGCCCTTCTGGGGCGGCACCTATTTCCCGCCCGAGCCGCGCTGGGGCCGGGCCGGCTTCCCGCAGCTGCTGCGCTCGCTCTCGGAAGCCTGGCGGACGCAGCCGGACGCGGTGGCGGAGAATATCGGGCGGCTGCGCAAAGCGGCCGAGAGATTGTCGCAACCCGCGCCGGGGGCCGGCATAGACGCGGAGACCGATGCGCGCATCGCCATGCGGCTCGCCCGCGCCGTGGACCCGTTCTTCGGCGGCATCGACGGCGCGCCCAAATTCCCGCAGACCGGCATCTTCACCCATCTCTGGCGGGTGCGGCATCGGGACGGCGGCGGCGTTTTCCGCAACCAGGTACTGAACACGCTCGCGCATATGTGCGAGGGCGGCATTTACGACCATCTCGGCGGCGGCTTCGCGCGCTATTCCACCGACGAGAGGTGGCTGGCGCCGCATTTCGAGAAGATGCTCTACGACAACGCCCAGCTCGTCGAGCTGCTGACGCTGGTCTGGCAGGAAACGCGCACGCCGCTCTTCGAGCAGCGGGTGCGCGAGACGGTCGGCTGGCTGGAGAGGGAGATGACCGCCCCTGCCGCCGAGGACGGCACGGCCGGCTTCGCCGCGGCGCTCGACGCCGACAGCGAGGGCGAGGAAGGCCGCTTCTATGTGTGGGACCGGGCCGAAATCGAGGCGGTGCTGGGCGCGGCGGCCGCGCGCTTCTGCGACGTCTATGACGTGATGGCGGCCGGCAACTGGGAAGGCCGCAACATCCTCAACCGGCTGGACTCGATGGATGTGCCCGACGACCCGGCGCTGGCAGAGGCCCGCGCCGCGCTGCTCGTCGAGCGCGAAAGGCGCGAGCGGCCGCTGCGCGACGACAAGGTGCTGGCGGACTGGAACGGCCTCATGATCGCCGCGCTCGCCCGCGCCGGCGCCGCCTTCGACGAGCCGGGATGGATCGCGCTCGCCGAACGCGCCTTCGCCTTCGTCGCCGCGCACATGACCGCGCCGGACGGGCGGCTCCGGCACAGCTGGCGGCTCGGCCGGGCGCGCCATCCGGCGAGCCTCGACGACTACGCCGCGATGATGCGCGCCGCGCTGCTGCTGGAGGAGGCGACCGGCGACCGGCGCTACCGCGAGCGCGCGCTCGGCTGGCTGGACATTGTCGAACGCCATTACGGCGACGGGACGGGCGGCTGGTTCTTCGCCGCCGACGACACGGAGCGGCTGATCGTGCGCGCCCGGACCGCCGCCGACAATCCGACGCCGTCGGGCAACGGCATGATGGTGGAGGCGCTGGCCCGGCTCTGGTGGCTGACCGGCGAGGACCGCTACCGGCAGCGCGCCGAAGCGGCGGTGGCGGCCTTCGCCGGCGAGGTGGCGCGCAACATCTTCCCGCTGTCCACGCTGCTGAGCGCCAATGCGCTGCTGCAGGAGGCGGTGCAGGTGGTGCTGGCGGGCGATGACGGGCGGCTGCGCCGGGCGGTCGAGCGGGTCTCGCTGCCGAGCCGCGTGCTTGCGCTGATCGACGGCGCCGAAACCCTGCCCGCGGGCCACCCCGCCGCCGGCAAGACGGCCGTGGAGGGCCGGCCGACCGCCTATGTCTGCCGGGGCCCCGTCTGCTCGCTTCCCGTGACCGGACCGGACGAGCTGGAGGCGCTGCTCGGCGCCTGAGAGGAGGACGGCATGCACGACCTGTTGCTGAAGGGCGGGCGGGTGATCGATCCCGGCCGCGGCGTGGACCGGGCGGCCGACGTCGCTTTCGCCGGCGGACGGGTCGCGGAGATCGGGCCGGACCTCCCCGCCGGCGAGGCCCGCGACGTGCGCGATGTGAGCGGGCGCATCGTCACGCCCGGCCTCATCGACCTGCACACGCATGTCTATTGGGGCGGCACCTCCATCGGCGTCGATCCGGAGGAGATCGCCAGACAGGGCGCGACGACGACGCTGGTGGATGCAGGGACCGCCGGACCGGCCAATCTGGCGGGTTTCCGGCGCCATGTGATCGAGCCGGCCAGGCCGCGCGTGCTGCCGTTCCTGAACGTCTCCTTTCCGGGAATATTCGCCTTCAGCGAAGCGGTGATGGTGGGCGAGTGCCAGGATATGCGCCTGCTCGACGCCCGCGAATGCGTGCGGGTGGCGCGCGAGCATGAGGACCTCGTCGTCGGGATCAAGGTCAGGGTCGGCCTCGGCGCCGGCGGGTCGAGCGGCATCGCCCCGCTCGACATCGCGCTCGAGGTGGCCGAGGAGTTGGAACTGCCGGTCATGGCGCATCTGGACTTCCCGCCGCCGAGCCGCCGCGAGGTGATGGAGCGGCTGCGCGCCGGGGATGTGCTGACCCACTGTTTCCGCTCCTTCCCGAACAGCCCGGCCAAGGCCGATGGCCGGGTGCGCGAGGAAACGCTGGCGGCGCGCGAGCGCGGCGTCATCTTCGACATCGGCCACGGCAAGGGTTCCTTCGGCTTCGGCACCGGGCGGGCCATGCTGGCGGCGGGGTTCATGCCGGACTGCATCTCCAGCGACGTGCACACGCTCAGCATCGGCGGCCCCGCCTTCGACCTGCTCGTCACCATGTCGAAGTTCCTTGTCCTGGGCATGCCGCTGGTGGAGGTGCTGCGCGCGGCGACGGCCGCACCTGCGGCGGCATTGGGGCGGCCCGGCCTCGGCAGCCTGGAGCCGGGCGTGGCCGCCGACGCCTCGGTGATCGAACTGCGCACCGGCCGGTTCGACTATGAGGACTCGGACGGTGTCGTGCTCGGCGGCGGGCAGCGCCTGTTCCCGGCGGGGATGGTGATCGGCGGCCAATGGTGGTAGGAATGAACAGAATTTGACTATGGTCGTTGACCATAGTATGTTCAAAGAGTGGAGAGCGGGAGGAGGGCGGGCAGGTGGAACGCTACACCGTGAACGACATGGCCGCCGCCCTGGACGCTGCGCCGGCGACCGTCCGGCGGCATTTGCGCTCGCTCGGCGTCCATAGCGGCTCCGGCCGGCGCCACGAATGGGACGGCGCGCGCTATCGCCGCCTTCTGGACCTCGTCGGGCAGCGCATCGCCGACCATGCGCCCGCCACTCGCAACGCATACGAAAGCGAGCAGGCCGGCGGGGATCCGGGAATGCAGGAAGCGCAGTCGATTTTCGGGATGCCGGACATGCCGGCGGGGATTGAGGAAATGCAGATATCCACCTTCAAGGCCACCTGCCTTGCGGTTCTCGAACGGGTTGGCAAGACAGGCCAGCCCGTGCTGGTGACCCGGTTCGGCAAGCCGGTGGCGCAGATCGTCCCGCCGCCTTCCGGCGAGTGGCTCGGCGCCATGGCGGGCACCGGCCGGATCCTGGGCGACCTCACCGCGCCCGCGCTCGACCCGGAGGAATGGGAAGCGCTCGGCTAGGCGGTGCTGCTCGACACGCATATCTGGCTCTGGGCGCTGCTCGACCCGGCCCGGCTTTCCCGCGCCGTGCGCGCCCTGCTCGCCTCGCCGGCGGAGACGCTGCGGCTCTCCCCGGTCAGCGTGTGGGAGGCCATGATGCTGGCGGAGCGGGGCCGGATTGCGCTGGAGCCGGACCCGCGCCGCTGGCTGGACAGGGCGCTCGCGGCCGCCCCCATCACCGAGGTTCCGCTGACCTTCGAGGTGGCCATGGCCAGCCGCAGCATCGCGCTGGACCACAAGGACCCGGCCGACCGCTTCATCGCCGCGAGCGCGCTGGTCTTCGGCCTGACCCTGGTGACCGCCGACGCCCGGCTGCTCGACTGCCCGGATATCGAGGTGCTGCCCAACCGCTGACGGCGGCCGGGCCACCAACGGCCTCGACTTGGGACTCATGTCTTCTTCTCGTCATGCCCGGAACAAGTCCACTGCTGTCCGGTTTAGATTTTGTGGACAGGGCGCATGGCCTGGATGCAACAGGATTTCAAAGGGTTCCGCCGGATCGGGACACGGATCAGCGCCCGGCATCCCGACCATCTTCTCGTCATGCCCGGACTTGTTCCGGGCATCCATGCGGCCGTGCAGCAGAAGCGGTGGAAGTGGATGCCCGGAACAAGTCCGGGCATGACGGAGGGCGCGCATTCAGGCACGGTGGAAAGCGAGGGGACAGGAGCCGTTGCATGCGCCCAAACCCCCGCTCGGCTTCGCCCAATGGCTAACCGGACAGCCGTGGAACAAGTCCGGGCATGACGGAAGGGGGCGATCGGGCGGCGGGCGTCGAATCTGTCATGGGTTCCGGTCAATGACCGTGGGTATTATACCAACGGCGGTGGTTCAGAACCCATGGGCCCATTTTCGGGTTCCGATTGATGCGATGCGTGCGGGCTGAGATACGAGATTGTTCCAGGCATGGCAGCAGTGATCGAGGATATCGTCGTAGCTTTTGAAGACGCGGT